>JBDTTS010000024.1:0-14962 GCA_039930525.1 Actinomycetes bacterium
ATCGACCGGCGGGGCGCTGATCGAGCTCAACTGTGAGACCGACTTCGTGGCCAAGAACGACAAGTTCCAACAGCTCGGTGCGGCGATCGCGGGGGTTGCTGCGGCCACGAAGGCGGCGTCAAGCGAAGAACTTGCTGCTAAGGCCTTGGCGGACGGTCAGACGGTTCAGCAGGCTGTCGATGCGCTGGCTACGGTCATCGGCGAGAAGTTGGTGCTGGGACGCGTAGCCGTCTTCGATGGCCCGACGGCGGTGTATTTGCACAAGCGCGCCAGTGATCTGCCGCCTTCGGTGGGTGTACTGGTTGCTTTCGAGGGTGATGACGCAGATGCCGCGCGCGGCGCAGCGATGCAGGTTGCTGCAATGCGCCCCCAGTACGTCAGTCGCGATGAAATCCCCGCCGATGTCGTCGAGAACGAGCGTCGCATCGCTGAGGCGACGGCCCGCGAGGAGGGAAAGCCGGAGGCAGCCCTTCCCAAGATCACCGAAGGGCGCGTCACGGGTTTCTACAAGCAGGTTGTCCTTCTTGAGCAGCCGAGCGTCCAGGACCAGAAGAAGACGGTTCAGCAGGTCCTCGCCGACTCTGGTGTCACGTTGACACGATTCGCGCGCTTCGAGGTGGGCCAGGTCTGATCGCGCGACACTGAGTCCGCAACGCTGAACCGATTGAGGAGCCGCAGGTGAGTCAAGAACTGCCAGTCACGGCTGAGGCGGTCGAGGGCTATCAGCGTGTCGTGCTCAAGCTCTCTGGCGAGGCTTTCGCCGGTAACGGGGGACTTGGAGTCGACCCTGATGTCGTCGCGGCGATCGCGCGGCAGATTTCAGACGTCGTCAGTACCGGGGCTCAAGTGGCCATAGTGATCGGTGGCGGAAACTACTTCCGCGGCGCCGAGCTCTCGCAACGTGGCATGGATCGATCCCGCGCTGACTACATGGGCATGCTCGGCACTGTCATGAACTGTTTGGCTCTGCAAGATTTCCTTGAGAAGCGTGGAGTCGAGACGCGTGTCCAGACGGCGATCACGATGGGTCAGGTGGCTGAACCGTATGTTCCGCGCCGCGCGATCCGCCACCTCGAAAAGGGTCGCGTCGTCATCTTCGGTGCCGGCCTCGGGGCGCCGTACTTCTCGACCGACACGACGGCCGCGCAGCGGGCGCTTGAGGTCTCAGCTGAGGTCGTGCTCATGGCCAAGGGGGTCGACGGCGTGTACGACGCTGATCCCAAGACACATCCCGACGCCGTGCGATATGAGCGCCTCAGTTTCGACGAGGCACTGGCTCGCGAGCTGAAGGTTGCTGATGCGACGGCTTTCAGCCTTTGTCGTGACAACAAGCTGCCCATCATCGTGTTCAACCTTCTTGAGGAGGGCAACATCGCTCGTGCCGTCCGAGGTGAGAAGATCGGCACTCTCGTGGCACAGGACATCTGAGGAGAAGGTAGGAGTCGATGATCGCTGAGACCATGCGTGCGGCTGAAGAGAAGATGGCCAAGGCAATTGCCGTGGCGAAGGAGGACTTCTCGTCCATCCGCACCGGACGCGCCAACCCTGCGATGTTTAACAAGATCCTGGCCGACTACTACGGCACGCCGACACCGGTCAACCAGCTCGCCTCCTTCCACTCGCCCGAGCCGAGCCAGATGATCGTCACCCCGTACGACAAGGGGGCGCTTTCGGCCATCGAGAAGTCGATCCGCGACTCCGATCTCGGCGTGAACCCGGTCGACGACGGCGCCATCATCCGGATCTCCTTTCCCCCGTTGACTGAAGAGCGGCGCAAGGAGTTCATCAAGGTCGCCAAGCACAAGGCGGAAGATGCGAGGGTGGCCGTGCGCAACGTGCGCAGGCACGCCAAGGATGATCTCGACAAGCTTCAGAAGGACGGCGACGCGGGCGAGGACGATATCCGGCGGGCCGAGAAACAGCTCGATGACATGACGCACAAGTTCACCGGGCAGGTCGACGACCTGCTCAAGCACAAGGAAGCCGAGCTCCTCGAGGTCTGATGACAGATCCGTCGGCGTCGCCGGCGGGAGCGGCTGGGGCTCCCGCGGCCCAGAAGAAGCGGAAGGCCGGCCGCAACGTACCTGTGGCGACAGCGGTAGGGGCCACGATGGCGGCCCTGGTGTTGGTCACGCTCTACACCGCCACCTGGCTCTTCGTGGCTCTTGTGGCGATTGCCGTCATGGTGGCCGTCTATGAGGTGTGTGTCGTACTGGCCGGGCGTGGCATCGCTGTGCCAGCGGCGCCGTTGATGGTGGGTGGGGCTGCGATGGTGGTCGCTGCCTACGTCGACGGCACCGACGCTTTGACTGTGGCATTGGTGCTTACCGTCGTCGCCATGGCCGCTGCCCGGCTGGGCGGTGCGGCGAACGACCGCCTTGGTCGAGACATGGTCGTCGGGGCCTTCGTCGCGGTCTATGTTCCGCTCCTGGCGTCCGCTGCAGTCCTTATGGCCGACGCCGACGACGGCGCCAATCGAGTGGTCGTGTTCATCTTGGCAGTCGTCCTCAGCGACACGGGAGGGTTCGCAGCCGGCGTCCGCTTCGGTCGACATCCCATGGCGCCATCGGTGAGCCCCAAAAAGTCATGGGAGGGGCTCGCCGGCTCGGTGGTGGCCGCGACGGTCGGTTCGGCCGTAGCGGTACCGCTGCTGCTGGGTGCCGCCTGGTGGCAGGGGGCACTCGTGGGTCTCGTGGCGGTAGCCACGGCCACGGCTGGCGACCTCGCCGAGTCACTGCTCAAGCGTGATTTGGGAGTCAAGGACATGGGCCGATTGTTGCCCGAACACGGGGGGATCATGGATCGCCTCGACTCGCTGCTTCCGACGGCTCCCGTCATTGCATTGGTTCTGGCAGCGGTTGCGGGGTGAGGGAGTGCTCATGGTGGATGATGACGGCATGACTTTGGCAGCGAAGGCGCCTGACGAGCGTCGACGCCGGATTCTCAGCGCTGCTATCGCGGTGCTCCGCGAGCGTGGCTTCTCGGTCACGCGGGTAGCCGACATCGCCGCGACCGCAGGCACGAGCCCAGCGTTGGTTCTGTACCACTTCAGCAGCCTCGCTGACGTCCTGGTGGCCGCGCTCGAGTCCGTCGAAGATGACTACTACCTCCAGCTGGCTGAGTATGACGACGCCGAACCCCCCGACCGGCTCGTCCGGATGGCCACTCTGTCGTCCGAGAGCGGACCGGCTTTCGGTGACTGGAAACTCTGGCTTGAGGTCTGGGTTCGGGGGTTGCACGATCAGCGGATCGATGAGCTTCGGCGGGTATCGGACGATCGTGGACGGGCGGCGCTCAAGGCCGTTATTGATGCGGGCGTGGCGTCCGGGCAGTTCACCGTCGACGACCCGGCACGTGCCACGCTTCGACTCACCTGCCTAATGGACGGACTGGCCGTACAGGCCGTCCTTGGCGGCTCAGAACTCAGCCCAGAGGGTCTGGCCAGGGAGTGGCTGACCGGCGTTGCCTACGAGCTCGGTCTCGACCCTGCCGATCTCGCCGAACGAGCCAGGCTGGCCGCCGGTGACGATGAGTCCTGAACCAGGCCAGCTCACGATGGTGGCGCCTCGTGGCGCCAAGCCGCCTCGTCATCTTGCCGACCTCGACATGGCCACCCGTCGTGATTGGGTCACCGAGCTCGGCCACCCCGCCTTCAGGGCTGACCAGCTGTCGCGTCACTACTTCGAGCGCTTGGTTCATCGCCCAGACGAGATGACCGACCTGCCCGCTTCTGGGCGTGACGAACTCACCAGCGTGGTTTTCCCGCCGCTGCTGACCCCCGTGCGCAGTTTGTCTTGTGACGACGGGGCAACGGTGAAAAACGTCGTGCGGCTCTTCGACGGGGCGATGGTCGAGAGCGTTCTCATGCGCTATCCCGGACGCACCACGATGTGTGTCTCCTCGCAGGCTGGCTGCGGCATGAACTGTCCCTTCTGTGCCACTGGTCAGGCGGGTCTCACCAGAAACATGTCAACGGCAGAGATCGTCGAGCAGGTGGTGGCGGGAGCCCGCATGCTGGCTGCGGGAGAAATTCCCGGTGGTGCAGGCAGAGTGTCGAACGTGGTGTTCATGGGCATGGGCGAGCCGTTGGCCAACTATCGATCGGTGATGGACGCAGTTCGACGCATCACCGAACCAACGCCAGCCGGGCTCGGCATATCCGCTCGCTCAGTCACAGTCTCGACTGTCGGTCTTATTCCGGCGATGGAACGGCTGACCGGTGAAGGGATCCCGGTGACGTTGGCACTCTCGCTGCACGCCCCAGATGATGAGTTGCGCAACACGCTAGTGCCGCTCAACACTCGGTACCCTGTCGACGAGGTTCTGAACGCTGCCTGGGCATACGCCGATGTCACTGGACGCCGGGTCTCGATCGAATACGCGCTGATCCGCGACATCAATGACCAACGCTGGCGCGCCCACCTGTTGGGATCGATGCTCAAGCACCGACTCGTGCACGTCAACGTCATCCCGTTGAACCCCACTCCTGGCTCAAAGTGGACAGCTTCTACTCGTGACGCCGAGCGCGTGTTCGTCAGAACGCTGGAGGATCACGGGGTCGCCGTTACCGTTCGCGATACCCGCGGGCGCGAGATCGACGGTGCGTGCGGGCAGTTGGCGACCACAAGTATGACGAAGGGATCTCGAGATGGGTGACGCGAGCCAGCCACTCGACAGAGCAGATCGACGAACGATCTTGCTGTCACTAGGACGCAGTCTGCTGGCTGTGGTGGCCCTGCTATTTGTCTACTTCCTGCTCCCTCTCAGCGGACGCGACAATGTCACGGTAGGCGCCGTCGCCGTCGCGGTCGGAGTGTCGATATTCGCTGCCATCTTCATGCGGCAGCTTCGACAGATTCGACGCGCGCATTATCCCCTCCTCAGGGCGGTCGAAGCGATCTCGCTGGTGGCGACGCTTTTCGTCGTTGTCCTGGCGAGCGTTCACTACGGCATTGCAGCCAACACCGCCGGTGCCTACAACGAAACGCTCAACCGTCTTGATGCGCTGTACTACACCGTCACCACTTTGGCCACCGTCGGTTTCGGCGACATTGTGCCGACGTCCCAGCTCACGCGCGCGGTGACCACCGTTCAGATGGTGCTGGGCGTTGTCCTGCTGGGCGCCGGGGTGCGCATCCTTGTGGGCGTGGCTCAGAAGGTAGCGGGAGATCGCCGAGGTTCCAGCGGTCAGTAGTACTCCTGACCGAGAATTGGATACAATCTCCACTTCTTCTCTGGAGGTGTGATGTCGGGCGCTCTCGACGGGGTAGTGATTGCCGACTTCAGCCGAGTTCTGGCCGGTCCGTACGCCACGATGTTGCTGGCCGACCTTGGCGCAGAGGTGGTCAAGGTCGAGCGTCCGCTCACCGGCGACGACACGCGAGCGTGGGGGCCACCGTGGCGTGGCGAACAGGCGACCTACTTCGCCTCAGTCAACCGCAACAAGCACTCGGTGGTTGTTGACCTGGCCACTGACGCCGGGCGGCAGCAGGCTCGCGACCTGGCTTCGAGGGCAGACGTTCTGGTTGAAAACTTCAAACCCGGCGCGTTCGAGCGGCTCGGCCTGGGGTTCGACGAACTCGCGGCGCTAAATCCAGGCCTTGTGTACTGCTCGATCACCGGTTTCGGTATCGAGGGCGGCGCTGAGCTTGCCGGCTACGACCTGTTGGTGCAGGCCGTGGGTGGCCTGATGAGTATCACCGGATCGTCGGCAGAGGAACCGACCAAAGTGGGCGTGGCCTTAGTCGATGTGATCACCGGATTGCACGCCACCGTCGGCATCTTGGCCGCCCTTCACGAACGGACATCCAGCGGGCAAGGCCAGCGGGTCGAGGTCAATCTGTTGTCGTCGCTGCTCTCCGGCATGGTGAACCAGTCGTCCGGCTTTGTGGGCGCGGGCTTCGTTCCGACCGTCATGGGCAACCGACACCCAAGCATCGCTCCGTACGAGTCCTATCCCACCGCTGACGCACCATTGGTCATTGCGGTCGGCAACGATCGCCAGTTTCGGGCATGTGCCACGGTGCTCGGGTGCCCTGAGTGGGCCGATGACCCTCGGTTCGCGTCCAACCCAAGCCGCGTGCAACACCGACAGGAACTTTATGACGTGATGTGTGGACGTCTCGCCTCGGCAGGAGCCGAGGAATGGTTCGAACGCCTTTCCGATAAGGGGGTTCCCGCAGGTCCGATCAACGATCTTGCCGGCGCCTTCGCTCTTGCCGAGCGGCTCGGGCTGGCCCCGGTCGCCGAAGTAGAGGGGGAGCCAACGGTGGCCAATCCGATCCGCCTGGGGCGGACGCCGGTCAGCTACCGCTCAGTGCCGCCAGACCTGGGCGGCACCGCCTACGACGAGCTGGCCCCTCGTGGGCATGAGCGCCCATGACGCGACCGGGCTTCCGGCGTCCGCCGACCGCTCAGGAGGCGGTGCTGAGTGAACTGCGGCTGGCCATCGTCACCGGCGAACTCCGTCCGGGCGAGCAGGTCTTACAGGACGCGCTGGCCGAACGATTCGGAGTCTCCCGCGTGCCACTGCGCGAGGCACTGAAGATCCTCGAGGGCGAAGGGCAGGTGATCTATCGGCCGCACCGTGGGTACTTCGTGGCTGAGCTCGACCTGGGCGACCTGCGCGAGGTGTATCAGATCCGCGATCTGTTGGAGTCTGAGTCGGTGCGGGTTGCCGTCCCGCGCATCACCGCAGAAGAGATCGCGGCGTTGGCAGCTGATCTGGAAGAGGTCGAGCGTGCATCCGCAGCCGGCGATCTCGTGGGCATGGCATCAGCCAACCGGCGATTTCACTTCGGACTCATCGAGGCGGCGCGGATGCCCAGGCTCATGCGGCTGGTCAGGGTGCTTTGGGATGCCACCGACGTCTACCGATCGCTCTATTACGCCGACGTCACACATCGCGAAGCGGTGCATGATGAGCATCGCCAGGCTCTCGACGCCATCCGTCGCGGTGACGCCGAGCATGCGGTGGTGCTACTCCGCCAGCACCGCGAGCGCGCCGTCACCACGCTCGAGCGCCTCCTGTCGGGGGGCACCTGATCGGTGCTGACAAGGCGGAGCGCGCCGCTCGGCTCGGGCGGGAACAACCGGAACGCTGACGGAGGGCCTCGCTGCATGGCATGGTGAGACCTGAATACCGGTACTGATGAGGGGTGGCGATGGAGGGAAGAGGCTTCGTCATCGGGCTCGCCCTTGTCGTGGTTGCGCTTCTCTTCCTCTTCGGCCTCTCGTTGTCGGGGGGGTCGGCTGACGACGGCGGCGGGGCGGACTGCGTCTCGCAAGAGTTCTGCTGACGGCTGCGCTCAGCGGTAGGCAGCCAGACCGGTGACGGCCTGCCCCACTACCAACGTGTGGATCTCTTCGGTTCCCTCGTACGTCAGCACAGATTCCAGATTGTTGGCATGGCGCAGAATCGGGTATTCGAGGGTGATGCCGCTGGCGCCCAGGACCGTGCGCGACTCACGCGCGATCGCCATGGCCTCGCGCACGTTGTTGAGTTTGCCCAGCGACACCATCTCTGGAGTGATCGTCCCCGCGTCCTTGAGGCGACCGAGGTGCAAGGCCAGGAGAAAGGCCTTGTCGAGCTCAACGGTCATGTCGGCGAGCTTCTTCTGGGTGAGCTGGAAGCTGGCTATCGGCCTGCCGAACTGTTCACGGTTGATCGAGTAGTCAATGGCGGTCTCGAGGCAGTCTCGCGCCGCGCCGACGACTCCGAAGACGATGCCGAATCGGGCTTCGGACAGGCAGGAGAGCGGCCCCTTGAGGCCGGTCACCTCTGGCAGCACAGCGGAGTCGGGCAGCCGGACGTTGTCGAGCACCAGTTCGCTCGTGATCGACGCCCGGAGGCTCAGCTTGTTCTTGATCACCGGTGCGCTGAACCCGGGGGAGTCGGTCGGGACCACGAATCCCCGGATCCCCTCGTCGGTGTGCGCCCACACCACGGCGACGTCGGCGACGGCTCCGTTGGTGATCCACATCTTGGTGCCGTTGAGCACCCAGTCGGTTCCGTCGCGCTTGGCCGAGGTACGCATGCCGGAGGGGTCGGATCCGAAGTCGGGCTCGGTCAGCCCGAAGCACCCGATCTTCTCGCCCGACGCCATCCCCGGCAGCCATTCCTGCTTCTGGTCCTCACTGCCCCACTTCCACAGGGCGAACATGGCCAGCGATCCTTGAACGCTCACCAGCGAGCGGATGCCGGAGTCGACCGCCTCCAGCTCGAGGCAGGCCAGCCCATAGGCGACCGCACTCGTGCCTGCGCATCCGTAGCCCTCAAGATGCATGCCCAGCACTCCCAGGCTTCCCAGCTCGCGAGCGAGTTCGCGAGCCGGGATGGTGCCGGACTCGAACCACTCAGCGACGTGGGGCCGCAGCTGGTCGTCACCAAACGTGCGAACCGTGTCGCGAATCGCGCGCTCCTCGTCATCGAGAAGGGTGTCGGTGGCGATCAGGTCGAGGGGGCGAACCGGCATCGGGGGCTCCAGAGGCATCCGGGGTGTGATCAAAGATTGGATCCAATATACCACCGGCTCCATGCCATGCTTCACCGGCTGGCGCTGCCCCTACCAAGCCGCGGCTATTCGGCGATGACGTAGAGCTTGCGCACCGTCTCAAGGATGTCCCAACGTCCGGACCAGCCTTTGGGAAGCGTCAGGACATCTCCGGGCGTGAGCTCGACCGACGAGCCCTCTCGGTCGGTGAGCCGAGCCCGTCCGGCCAGGATCTGCACGGTCTCGTGGTCGGGGCGGTTCTCGATGGCCCAGCCACCTGGGGTGCACTCCCAGACACCAACCTGCACACCACCGCCCTCAAAAAAGATGCGCCCGCTCATCTGCGGCTGGCCGCTGTCGGCGCCCTCCCGAGGCCCCCAGTCTTCGAGCTCGGCGGTCAGTTCGGCCTGGGCGTTGGCGGTCAACGGGGGTGCGCTCACTGGTGTTTCCTCTCGGGGACGGGGCGCTGAGTATCGCGCGTCCACCATCATGGTCTCTCGATCGCTGGCGCGTCACCGGCCATTGGCATTTTCCCAGTGCCATGATGCCGCGAGGTGACCTGGCCGAAGACGCGCGTCAGCCACCGGCGCAGGAGGAGATTTGATGACCGACCGCCCGTTGACAGTGCTCTTCCTTCCTGAGTCGGCCTACGGCCCGACCGGCAACTGCATCGGCATCGGCGATGTGCTGCTGCGCCGTGGGCATCGCGTGGTCTTTGCGGCCGAGGCGAGCTGGAAAGGAAAGCTGGAGCCGCTGGGTTTCGTGGAGGACCTCGTCGACCTAGCACCGCCTCCGGACGATGATGATGAGTCTGATCCCGGCGCCTTCTGGAAGGAGTTCATCCGCGAGACGTCGCCGGAGTTTCGCAGGCCGACCGTCGAGCAGCTCGAGACCTTTGTCGCACCCACTTACCAGGCGCTGATCGACGGAGTGAAGTACTGCGAACCTCACCTGCGCGAGATCGTGGCGCGCCAGCAGCCAGACGTGATCGTGGAAGACAACGTCGTAATCTTCCCGGCGCTCACGACATCAGGTGCACCGTTTGTGCGGATCGTCAGTTGCAACCCGCTAGAGGTCAAGGGCGCCGACGTCGCGCCGACGTTCTCAGGTTTGGCTGCCGACGACCGCAGGGAGTGGCCATCATTTCGTGCGGAGTTCGAGCGGACCCATCACCAGATGTGGACCGACTTCAACGACTTTGTCGTGTCGTGCGGTGCCGAGCCCCTTCCATACCTCGAGTTCATGCCGGTGTCCGCCCACGCGAATCTCTACGTGTTTCCGGAGGAAGCGGACTACGTCGATCGCCGGCCGCTCGACGACACCTGGTACCGCCTTGACTCGTCGGTGCGCTCGACCGATGAACCCTTCGAGCTTCCAGCCGAAGTGGCAGACCGCCCGGAGGGAGCTGCTCTCGTCTACCTTTCCCTGGGTTCGCTCGGCAGTGCCGACGTCGATCTGATGAAGCGTCTCATCGAGGTCCTCGGCCGCACTCCGCACCGCTACATCGTCAGCAAGGGCCCACAGCATGCCGAGTACGAGTTGGCGGCAAACATGTGGGGTGCTGAGTTCCTCCCGCAGACATCGCTTATTCCGTTGGTAGATCTGGTCATCACCCACGGCGGTAACAACACGACGACAGAGGCGCTGCATTTCGGCAAGCCGATGGTGTTGCTGCCGCTCTTCTGGGATCAGTACGACAACGCTCAGCGTATGGACGAACTTGGTTTTGGACGGCGTTTGCTCACCTACGAGTTCACCGCCGACGAGCTGACCCGTGCCGTTGATGGCCTGCTTGCCGACGGCGAACTGCGCTCACGCATGGACGCCATGGGGTCTGCTATCCGCGAGCGTGCTGGCAAGGAGCGAGCGGCGGATGCCATCGAGCAGGTTGCCCAGAAGCATCGTGCCGGCAGCTGATCCGCCGGGGCTTGGTCGGTTGACCGATCTGTCGGCGGCCGATCCGTTCTTGTTGATGCCCGACCTCCATCAGCGCGACGGCGCACCGATCGCTGGCACGCTTTCGTTGGCCGAGGCGACCGAGCTTTCCGGTGATCGATGGCTGGGTATTTTCGGTGCTGACGATGGCGGCTTCCTGGCTGCACCCTTCGGCCTCGACGACGGAAAGCCCACCCGCTCTCAACCGGGCGACGGCGCAGCGGTGGCCCTCATCGATCGGTTAGCATCTGGGCGCCCGGATCCGTCGAGCGGCTTCCGATTCGTCTCTTTCGTTCGCGATGGTTCCCGAGGCGTCGGTGGCGAAGCCATCGAACGGCCGATGCTGGTCGATCAGACGCACGAGTCAGTGGTTGTCGATGACCACGCCGTCGTCAAGTGGGCGGTGCGGGCTGAGCCGACGCCTGCCCCTGTCCTGATCGCACACCTCCGCGCCGCCGGCTTCCAGCAAATGCCTGAGCCGTGGGGGTTCGTGACCTGGTGCGACGGGTCCAACGGGTCTGACCAGGCTGACCAGCTGTTGGTGGCCTCTGTCGTTGAGTACTTGCCTGGTGCAAGTGACGGGTGGACGTGGGCGGTGAACGACGCTGCCGATTTCGCGGCGAGGGGGGCCACGCTCGATTCGTCGGTGGCGGGCATAGCAGCCGCAGGGCCGGTCGTGGCCGACATGCACGTGGCCATGGCGACACCAACCGACGTTCTGTCGACTCCCGAGTCGCTCGCCGGTCACGCTGAGCTGGTGGGCTGGCGTGACCTGGCCTTGGCACTTCTTGACGAAGCGATCGAATCGGTGGACGGCCCCGAAGGTGCCCGTCTACAGACGCTCCGCCCGAAGATCGTCGAGGTGATTGAACAGCTGGCAGGGATCGGCCAGACGATGACGATTCCCGTTCACGGTGACCTGCACGTCGGACAGGCGCTGCGTTGGGACGGTGGACTCGCGCTAGGCGACTTCGACGGCAACCCGGTCCTGCCGGTGGCCGCACGACTGTCCGCACAGCCGGCGGCACGAGATATCGCAGGGATGCTGCAGTCGATCGACCACGTAGGTCGCGTCGTGCTCCGCCGAGTCGATGGTGCCAAGCCTGATCGTGTGCGTGAGTGGATTGACGCCGCGCAGAAACTATTTCTGCACGGCTATCGGTTGCGCCTCGCTGAGTGCGGTCGAGATTCCCTGCTCGATGACCGCCTCTTGCTTGCGTTCCAGGTAGAGCAAGAGTGTCGCGAGTTCCTCTATGCCGTGCGGCACCTTCCCCGCTGGCGGTACGTTCCCGACCAGGCGCTCCAAGCACTTTTCGGTCGCGAGTGAGGGCCATGATGTCCAGCCGGCAACCCAAGGAGCACCGTGGACCCCGTTCTGTTCTCCGCTGACCTCGAGGAGCGCCCTTCGGCCTTGCGCGACCTGCAGCGCGCACTCGTGACAGCTGATCCTTGGTCGGGGCTACCTGAGGACGTGGGACAGGTGTTGCTGCTCGGTATGGGATCGTCGATGTTTGCGGCCAGCGTTGCGGCGGCAAGGCTGCGCGCCTTAGGGGTCGACGCCGTCGCGGAGTTAGCGTCCTCTGAGTTGCTGCCGCCCCCTGACCCCGAGCAGTTGGTGGTTGCCATCTCGGCGTCGGGTGGCTCGAAGGAGACCCTCGATGCCGTGGCGCAGTACTCCGGTCAGTCGCCGGTCACCCTGATCACCAATCGCGAGGATTCCCCACTCGGCGCCGCGGCTGACTCGACGGTGTTGATGCATGCGGGAGAGGAGCGAGGCGGGGTTTCGTGCCGGTCGTACACCCACACCCAGGTGTTGTTGCTGGCGCTGGAGGCAGCCCTCACTGGCGTCGACCGCGATCTGTTGGCGTTGCTTGGCAACGCGGCGGATGCGGCCGAGGATCTCTTGGACCAGCGTGATATCTGGCTGTCACAGGCCGTTGAGTGTCTGGCCGGACCTGATCTGACTGCGGTTGTTGCACCGTTCCGGCGGTTGGGCAACGCCCAGCAGTCGGCTCTGATGCTGCGCGAAGGCCCTCGACGTTCGGCGCTCGCCAGTGAGACCGGCGAGTGGAGCCACGTCGATGTGTACCTCACGAAGACGAACGACTACCGCATGCTTCTGCTGCCGGGCAGCCGCTACGAAGGCGAGTTGTTGCGTTGGACGAGCGAGCGAGGTGCGAAGGTTGTCAGTGTCGGCGCCGACATCGCCGGCGTCGCACAGGTCATCCGCTACCGACACGACGACGACGAGCCGGTGCGGTTGCTGTCTGAGCTGCTGGTCGCCGAACAGGTGGCGGCGCAACTGTGGCGTGACGCTGCCACGTGAGGGTTACGAGGGCTCGGGCCGCTGCCACTTCTTGACGTAGTCAGGAACGGGGTAAGGCTCCACCAAGTCAGGTGCGTCCTCCGCCTCACCGAACGACTCGCGCAGTGGGACTACGCCGGCCCAGATCGGTAGCGGGACGTCGTCGTCCTCGTCTTCGGGTGGACCTGCTGAGACCTTGACCGACATCTCTGCGAGGGGGAGGGACACGACGAGAGTCGCTGCCAACTCTTTCTTGTTCGGGTGCCGTGCCTCGCTCCAGCGTCCGGGGAGGAGGTGCTCGGTGATGACCTCCAGTGCCCGGTCCTTCACCTCGCCGTCGAGAACGGTGCACCGGCCGAGGACCATCACTCCCCGATAGTTCATGGACGACTCGAAGGTCGATCGCGCCAGGACCATTCCGTCAAGCAGGGTGACGGTGAGACAGGTGAGCTGGCCGTCAGCCAGCCCGCGGAAAAGTCGACTACCGGTGGACCCGTGGAAGAGCACGCAGTCGCCGTCTCGTGCATATCCCACCGGGACCACGTAGGGCTGGCCGCTGTCATCGGTCACGGAAACATGGGCGACGAAGCCGGCGTCGAGAATCGCATACCCGGTAGCGCGATCGTTGACCGCCTTCTCGGCCAGCCGGCGGACCGTGGTGCGATCGGTAGATCCCGGTGCGGGAAGGTCAGCGGTGGTCATGGAGTCCCTACTGGTTGGACCGGCTTGGCATGTCTTCAGCGGTGACGACGAGGGGGTCCGTCGCCATGTGGCCACGGACCCCCTCGGTCACGGTGGTGGACCTACAGGATCGACCAGGCCTCGGTGAGGACCGAGCGAAGCGTCGACTCAATCTGATCGAACTCCGGCTGACCGATGATCAGCGGGGGAGCGAGCTGGATGACGGGGTCTCCGCGGTCGTCTGCCCGGCAGTACAGGCCGGCGTCGAACAACGCCTTCGACAGGAATCCACGGAGGAGGCGCTCGGCTTCGTCGTCGGTGAACGTCTCCTTAGTCTCCTTGTCCTTCACCAGCTCGATGCCGTAGAAGTACCCGTCACCGCGGACGTCGCCGACGATCGGCAGATCGGTGAGCTTCTCGAGCGTCGACCGGAATGCTCCCTCGTTGGCTTGCACGTGCGCGTTGATGCCCTCGCGCTCAAAAATGTCGAGGTTGGCCAAGGCCACGGCGGTGGCCACCGGGTGGCCACCCCAGGTGTAGCCATGCGCGAAGTACTCCTGGCCGTGGCGGAACGGCTCGAACAGCCGGTCGCTGACGATCATCGCGCCGAGTGGTGCATACCCGGAGGTGAGCCCCTTGGCCGACGTGATGATGTCGGGGGTCACCCCGTAGCGCTTCATGGCGAAGTAGTCACCGATGCGGCCATACGCACAGATCGTTTCGTCGGCGACCATGAGTACGTCGTACTCGTCGCAGATTTCGCGAACCCGCTCGAGGTAGCCGGGAGGAGGCGGGAAGCACCCACCTGAGTTCTGGACCGGCTCGACGAACACCGCCGCGACAGTCTCGGGGCCTTCGAACTCGATCGCCTCGGCGATGCGGTTGGCCGCCCACTGGCCGAACGCGTGGAGGTCGTCGCCGTGTTCTGGCGCCCGATAGAAGTTGGTGTTGGGCACTTTGATACCCGTTGGGACCAGTGGCTCGAAGTACTTCTTCGCGTCCGGGATACCGGTGATCGAGAGCGCTCCATGCGGGGTGCCGTGATAGGCAACGTTGCGACTGATCACCTTGTGCTTCATCGGCTTGCCGGTCATTTTGAAGTACTGCTTGGCCAGCTTCCAGGCGCTCTCGACAGCCTCGCCGCCGCCAGAGGTGAAGAAGACCCGGTTCAGATCGCCTGGCGCGAGGTCGGCGAGGCGGTCGGCAAGTTCGATGGCGGGTGGATGCGCGTACGACCAGAGCGGGAAGAAGGCCAACTCTGACGCCTGTTTGGCCATGACCTCGGCAAGTTCGGTACGCCCGTGTCCGACCTGGACGACGAAGAGTCCGGCGAGACCATCAAGGTACTTATTGCCTTGGTCGTCCCAGATGTAGGCACCGTCGCCCCTGGTGATCACGGGAACGTGGCCACCATTTTCGTAGGTCGAGTGGCGCGTGAAGTGCATCCACAGGTGGTCGCGCGCGTTCTCGGCGAGACGGTCGTCGCCGGGCTCATTGACGTATTGCGGTGATGTGCTCATCGGGTTCCCCAGGAGTAGATCTGTTTACG
>JBDTTS010000025.1:0-14533 GCA_039930525.1 Actinomycetes bacterium
AGCACCCCGAGACCGGACGCGAGCTCACCTACGGAATCCGGCGTCCGGCGTCAGCGGCCAAAGACGTCATGGTCGTCTGCGGTGGCGTTGGCGGCATGAAGGCGGCGGTCGTGGCCGCCGAACGAGGGCACCGAGTCACGCTGTACGAGGCCGCCCGGCGACTCGGTGGCCAGGTGCTGCTCGCCGAGCAGCTGCCCGGACGCGCTGAGTTCGGCGGCGCCGTCACGAATCTGCTCAGCGAGATCGACCGCTACGGCGTGAAGGTCTTTACCGGCCAACGGGTTGAGGCCGGTTTCGTCAGCGCGCAGCAGCCCGATGCAGTGATCGTGGCGACGGGGGCAACCCCGAGAGTGCCTGCTCTCGAGCTGATGGACGATCCCACCGTGCTCACTGCTTGGGACGTGATCAACGGCGCCGACGTGCCTTCCGGACGCGTCGTCGTCGCCGATTGGCGCTGCGACTGGATCGGTCTCGGCGTCGCGCAGCAGCTTGGCCAGCAAGGGCACAAAGTGACGTTGGCCGTCGACGGCTACATGGCGGGTCAACGCATCCAGCAGTACGTGCGTGACGAGATGACCAAGCAGGCGCTGGTCGCGGGCGTCGAGATCATCCCGCTGGTGCGCATCTACGGAGCCGACGCTGACACCGTCTACCTGCAGCATGCGCTGACGGGTGAACCGGTGATCGTCGACGACGTCGCCGCCCTCGTCCTGTCACAGGGCCACGACTCTGCGAGCGAGCTGCTCGACGCGCTGGCCGACCATCCCGGTGAGGTGTACGCCATTGGCGACTGCCTATCACCGCGCACGGTCGAGGAGGCCGTCCTCGAAGGCCTGCAGGTGGCGTCCGCGCTCTGACCCACCCGCTAGGCGGCACCTGGTTCAAGCCAGCAGCACAAGGACTGGGTGACAAATGTGTTGCTGGGGCGGCAGTTTCGTCGCCCAACGACGAGCGCCGAAGGGGCAGGGATCAGCGGACGGCGAAGTCTGCGGACGCGAGCGACACCGGCAGGTCGTCGGACAACAAGTGGACGGTGTACTTGCCAGCCGCAAGCGGCCACTTCTTGGGGCGCAGCACTTGATCGAAGGTGACGCAGCCTTCGATCGTCGCACCTGTCACCGTCTGAACGAACAGTTTGGCGTGGGACGGGTCGGCCCCGCGCGCGTACACCGCCACCCAATCGGCGCGGTTGCCGGGCGACCACGACCAGCTCACCGTGACGGGGTCGCCAACTGCGTACGTGGTGCGATCGGTGGCAAGCTGCGGACTTACTCCAACGCCCGCCACCCAGAGCGACGCCCTGCCCAGTTCGCGTCGCTCTCGATCAAGAGCCTTGACGACGAAGACCCCGTCACCGACCGATGTCGTGTCGAACTCCGCGACGCCAAACTCGTCAGGCCCCATGTCAACTGTCACCTCCGCCTCGGAGGCGTGTGCCACCGAGACAACACTCACCACGTCGACGCCTTCCGCGATCACTCGCACCACTACCTCGTCGCCTACCGTGACCAGCCGGCGAGAGACCGACACGACGTCAGGCGGCCGCACCGGCGACACTTGCAGCGAAGCGAGCAGCCCCCGATGGTCAGTCGGCCACGGTGTGAAAGTGAGATCGCTGAAGGCAGACTCAGCCTCACCGATGATCTGAATGTCCTCAACGCCCACGTCACCACTCACGTGCATGAAGTCGATGCGGTCAGCCGGGTGGCCGTCGGCGCCGGGGTTGTAGCCCTCGACGAAGGGTCGCGCCGCTGGCCACGTCAAACCCGGCTCGGCGACCGGGTCGGGGTGGACCGTTCGGTAGACGTCGACGAGTCCGATCTCTTCCACCGCGACGCTCGTTGGCCAGCGCACCGCTGCGGTGACATGCGAGCGAATGCCGACGGCGGCGTCCGTCCAGTCCAGATGAGAGGGAGCGTTGAAGTCCCCCAGCAGAATGACGGGGAGCCCGACGTTCATCGCCACGGCCGCGGCGTCCAGGGATGGCTGGAGCTCACCCACCCGCAGTCGGCGCTCTCGCCGCATCACCCGACGCATCGACTCGCCCTTGCCCAGGCGGGTGGCGCCGTACCCTCGGGACGCCGGGTGCACGTTGATGATGGCGACGACGCGCCCTGGCTCGATCTCGACATAGATCAGGCCGGCACCGGGTTCTGGAGGATCGAGCAGCGGCAGCCGTGACACGACCTGCGTCCGGTTGTCGAAGTAGGGCCAGCCCAGTGCGTCGGCGATCCGCGGGATCTGGCCGCAGCCCTCCTGCAACGCGGCCACCGGCGCCTCGGACGCGCGAATCGTCTCAATCACGGCGTCGAAGCTCACCCCCATTCCGCCGTACTCGATGTTGAGTTGCACTAGATCGAGTGCCGTCATGACTCGCAACTCACCCCTTCAGCGCACACTCGGCGGGCCTTGGTGACACCCAGGGGGACACTCGGCGAGCCTTGGTGGGCACGGGGCCGTCAACTTTCGACGGGGAAGGCCAGCGAGGCGAGTTGCTCGTCAGATAGCAGCTCGCGGGCACGGGACGTCACCACGCCGGTGGAGTACGCCTGCGCCAGCCACTTCGTGAACAGTCGCACGCCCACCTCGTGATAGGACGACAGCGGCCCCGGCCGGTAGCCGCGGGACGCCACGCCCCGCTGCACGCTCTCGCACGCCGTCCAGTCCTGCCGGTTGGTGATCTCCCAGAAGTCGACGGCATACGCGGGGTCGAAGCCGGCCTTCTTGACAGCCGCGGCTGGAAAGAGCCACTGGCACTCGACGAACGTGCGATCAGGCGCGAGCGCAATCAGCCGGTGGATCATCACGTAGTCCGGGTGAAGACTGATGAGCAGGCTGGCGCCAACCTGCAGATAAAGCGTGGCGCGGCAGTACTTCTCAGGCAGCCCAGCGATCGGCACTCCCCCACTGCTGCCGTCGAGCGACATCGTCTCGACGCCGTCTCGGAAGTCATTGGTGCCACCGAAGAACAGCCCGTCGCCGAACACCGAGACGCCAGCCTCAGTATCAGACACGAGCGAGAGCTCTGGGTGAACGGTCGGACAGTGGAAGCACTCGTGGTAGTTCTCGACGATCAGCTTCCAGTTGGCTTCGATCGTGTAGCTGTGAGTCTCGGCGACCACGAGGTCATCGATGCCGTAGGGCGCCAGGATTTCATCGAGACCCTCGAAGTACTGAGCGAGCGGTGGTGCGTCGCCCGACATGTTGACCATGACGTGGCCGTTCCAGACCTCAAGGGCGACGGGCACCAGTGAGTGCTGCGACAGATCGGTGACATCGCCCTCATGCGTTGGTGGCACACCACGCAGATCACCGTCGGGAGTAAATACCCACGCGTGATACGGGCAGCGGATCAAGCTTCCAGTCGCCTCACCACCGGCCGGAAGCAGCTCGTGACCGCGATGCCGACACGAGTTGTAGAAGCCGCGCAGGCGTCCATCGGTGCCCAGAACGACAAGAATTCCTTCGCCACCCACCTGGTAGGCGCGCCGATCTCCTGTTTTGACGAACGAGCCGGCCCGCCCGATGCTCACCCAGCCGCCAGCAAAGACGTTGTCGTGCTCCCACGTGAGGACCTCTGGGTCGAGGTACGCCGCGGCCGGCAACATCTGGCCGCTTCCGGTCATCGACGGCTCAAGCTGCTCGGCGCTCATCGAGGTCTGCTTCGCCATCTGTTCGGCCCCTCCTCTCCCTCAGACCACAAATCGGTCACAATCTGCGCCCGGATTCGCCCAAAAGGGTCCACGCCGCCCATCGTTCACGCCATGATGACTAGGTCGAGCGAAGCCCTTGTGATCTTGGGTCGCTCTCGACAGACTAACTGACCAACCAGTCAGCCAGGAAGTACCGACCGCGGAGAACTCGAAACATTCCCTTTCCTCCAGGAGGACCAGGCATGCCGTTCGATCCCAGTTCACCTGACCGCGCCCCTCAGTGGCGACCACAACTGCACCGACGCGACGTCCTCAAGGGCGGAGCCTTTGCAGCTGCCGGCCTCGGGGCGGCACCGTTGCTGGCCGCGTGTGGCGGTGACGACGGCAACAGCCCGGCCGGATCCAGCGGCGCGTACCCGCTGGCACGTCCGGACGCTCCCGTCACGCTGCCGATCTTCGACGACAATCAGCCGATCGAGAGCGGCCTGCAGCCCGAGAAGGCTGACGCGCTGCGGGTTCTGAACTACGCCGACTATATGGCGCCTGGCGTGATGAAGGACTTTCAAGAGAAGTACGGCGCAGAGGTACAGGTGACGCCGTACAACAACTACGACGAGATGCTGACCAAGATCAGTGCGCCGGGGGCCGAGTTCGATGTGGTCTTCCCGGGCCCGAGTGTTATGAGTCGCATGGTCTACGGAAAGCTGCTGCAGCCCTTCCAGCAGTCGTACCTGCCCAACCTGAAGAACGCCTGGCCCGAGTACCAGGACCCCTGGTACGACCAAGGCTCGCAGTACAGCGTTCCCTACACGGTGTACACCACCGGCATCGGGTACCGCTCCGATCGGGTCAGCGACCCGTCCGAGGGCTACAAGATGCTCTGGAACCCCGAGTACTCGGGCAAGATGGGTGTGCTCGACGACGCTGGTGAGGCACTCGGCATGGCCATGCTGGCATGGGACATCACCCAAGACATCAACACCGGTGACCCCGAGCTGATCAACGCGGCCAAGGACAAACTCAACGAGCTGATTCCGCTCGGTGTGAAAGTCGACATTACGCAGTACGAGACGATCGCCAACGGCAAGTTCACCGTGCACCAGGCGTGGTCCGGTGACATGATCGCCGCGCGTTGGTACCTGGCGCAAGGAGCGACGACGGAGGATC
Organism: Actinomycetes bacterium; assembly: GCA_039930525.1. GTDB lineage: Bacteria > Actinomycetota > Actinomycetes > JAHEKZ01 > JAHEKZ01 > JAHEKZ01. The sequence continues at coordinate 4,821 of JBDTTS010000025.1, forward strand.
TTGGCTACTGGGTGCCGGAGTCGAAGTCGGATGTCGTCATAGGCAACGACAACATCTGCATCCCGAAGTCGTCGCCAAGCCCGGTTTTGGCGCACACCTTTCTCAACGAGGTCCTCGACAACCAGATCGCCGAGAAGAACTTCAACTGGAACGGCTATCAGCCGCCGCTCGACAAGCTCAACGCGGAGTACCTCATCGACGAGGGCTACATCACCGAAAACCTGATGTCCGCAGTCGTGGTACCGGAAGACTTCGCGACTGGTATTAAGTTCTACGAGCAGACCCCTGCAGTCGAGAACCTGTATCTTGCGGCCTTCCAGGAGTTCCAGAGTGGCGGTAACTGAGGCAACGGCGGGGGGGCGAAAGGACGCGGCGACCCGTTTCCTTTGGCCCTCCCTCGCCGTACCAGGCACAGCATGGCTTCTTGTGCTGTTCGTTGTCCCTTTCTACGGCATCATGGCGGTTGCCTTCTCGAGCCAGCTCAACATTCTCGGGCAGCCCATCCCAGCGTGGAACCCACTCAACTGGGACTTCACCGTTATGGGGCAGGTGATCGACCAGTCGATTAACGGCACCTACCGTTCGGCCTGGGAACACACCTTCATCTACACCGGGATCGCGATGTCGGTTTGCGTCCTGGTCGGGTACCCAGTGGCCTACTACGTGGCTCGGCTTGCCCGCGGAAACCGCGGTCTGCTTCTCGCGCTGATCCTGGCTCCGTGGTGGATCAACTACCTCACCCGCATGCTCGCCTGGGTCGGCATCCTCGGCGACGAGGGGTACGCCAACGACATCGTCGGATTCTTCGGGTTCGCCAAGGTCGACTGGCTCGGTGGGCAGTGGTACGTCGTGGTGTTGGCCCTGGTCTACGGTTACCTGCCGTTCTTCATCGTGCCGCTGTACGCCTACCTCGACCGGATCGATCAACGGCTGATTGAGGCTTCGCGTGACCTTGGCGCCAACACCTTTCGAACGTTCTTCCGCGTCACCCTTCCACTCAGTCGGATTGGCGTGATCACCGCGCTGGTGCTCACCGCGCTGCCGATGTTCGGTGACTACTACACCAACACTCTGGTGTCGAACTCTCCGACGACGGTCATGGTCGGCAACTCGATCGAAGAGTCGATCCAGAGCGGCTTCTCGCGGGGCCAGGGAGCCAGTCTGGTGCTGCTGCTGTCGGCGGTGCTGCTGATCTTCATGGCCTACTACTTGATCTTGACCGTTCGCGCGTCCCGGGAGGCACGATGACGACCGTCGGTATCGACGCCCCAGGAGCTGAGAAGACCTGGGATGACACCGGGCGCTACGTTCCTCCTCCAGCCGCCATCAAGCCGCCAAAGAAGGGCTTTGTCCCCCCCTGGCGTAACCCCTGGCGTCGGCCCTACGTGCTCGCCACGATCACCTGGCTCTACATCTTGTGGAGTCTGGTTCCCGTCCTGATCGCCATCCAGTTCTCGTTCAACGACTCACGCTCACGCAGCTCATGGAACGGCTTCACCACCGAGTGGTACTGCTGTGGCACTGAGGAAGGGTCGATCGCGGAAGGCACGTCGGTCTTCGGTGCCGGCGCCAACGATGCCCTGTTGACCGCGTTGCAGAACAGCCTGACGCTGGGAGTCGTCACCACCCTGATCGCCGTACCCATCGGCACGGCGCTCGCGCTCGGACTCACCCGCTGGCGCTCGCGGACCAGCAATGTCGCCAACGCCGTCTCGCTCTTCCCGCTCGTCACCCCCGAGTTGGTCCTGGGCTCAGCCCTGTACCTCGTGATCACCACCCTCTACACGCAGATCGGGCTGGGCCGCAACGCCCTGATCCTCGGCCACGTCACGTTCTCGATCTCATTCATCCTGGTGATTGTGCGCGGACGTCTGGTGAGTATCGGCAGCGAGTTCGAGACGGCCGCCCAAGATCTCGGCGCGACGCGCATCCAGGCCATCCGGACAGTGCTGCTGCCGATGCTGATCCCGGCGATCTTCGCGTCGGCAATGATCACCTTCGCCGCATCTCTCGACGACTTTGTGGTCAGTAACTTCCTCTTTGGCGATGCGAGCCAGATTACCGTGCCGGTCCTGCTGTACAGCGCCGTCAAGGCCGCCCCCTCACCGGCGCTCAATGCGCTGGCAACGATCCTGCTGATGGGCACCCTGACGGCGTTGCTGCTCACCTACCTGGTGCTACGTCTTCGGCGCAGAGGAGAAGGCGGCTCGGCGCTCGACGACCTGGCCGGCGTCGAGATGTGAGATACCGCTGAGGCAGCCTCTTGAGGGGTACCTCAGCGGTGGGTGGTCGCTCAGCTAGCCTTCGCCGCCGGGTCGTTGTCTGCGTCGCTCCAGGCGTGGTCCTCGGAGTGCTCGAGCACACGCAGAGAGTCGGCGGGCATGTGGACGCGACAAGGATCACCGGAACTCCACGGCTCCTCGTGCACGGCGTTGGTTACCAGCGACTGAACGCTGGACCCGTCCGGAAGGCGCACGAACACCTGTGACGTGGAGCCTAGGTAGACAACGCGCTCGACCATCCCTGGCAGCCGGTTGTCACCGCTCAGCTCACCCTCTTCGAGATGAAGGCTCTCAGGCCGGATCACCGCACGCCCCCGACCTGGCCGGAATCCGTCGGGGATCTGGGCGTCCAGGGTGAAGTCACCCAATTCCACGCGGCCGACACCGCCACCACCGCCCGTGACGTCGACGTCCATCAGGTTTGCCACGCCAAGGAAGTCAGCCACGAACTCACTCTGCGGGAACTGGTAAATGTCTCGTGGGGCTCCGAGCTGCATGATCCGCCCTTTGCTCATGACGGCAAGGCGGTCTGACATCTCGAGCGCCTCTTCCTGGTCATGAGTGACGAAAACGAAGGTGATGCCGACTTCGCGCTGCAGGCTGGTGAGCTCGGCGCGAAGCGAGTGGCGCAGTTTTGCATCCAGGGCACCGAGCGGCTCGTCGAGCAGCAGCACTGACGGCTCGAGTACCAGTGCCCGAGCTAGCGCTATGCGCTGCTGCTGACCACCCGAGAGCTGGCTGGGCCGGCGCTTGGCGTACTCCGACATCTCGACCAACTCAAGTGCCGCGTCGACCTTCGGTCTGCGTTCGCCCTTAGGGACTTTTGCCCAGCGCAGGCCGTACTCGACGTTCTTCCACACGTCCATGTGCGGAAAGAGCGCGTAATTCTGGAAGACCGTGTTGACTGGGCGTTTGTGGGGCGGGGTCTGGGCCACGTCGGTGCCATCGATCAGAATCTGGCCATCGGTGGGTTGCTCGAAGCCGGCCAACATGCGAAGCGTTGTCGTCTTGCCGCATCCAGAGGGGCCGAGAAGAGAGAAAAACTCCCCCGAGGCGATGTCAAGGTCGATGCCGTCCACGGCGATCGAGCCACCCTCGAACTCCTTGCGGAGCCCCCGAATCGCGATAGATCCACCGCCGGTCTGTGCTACGTCTTCAGTCATGCGCAGAAGTCTAGGGGGATCAAGGTGACCCGCGTGGCCCACTGACTGAATATTCAGTGAAGATGTCACAACAAAGTGGGTGTGGCCAGTAGGTTGGCGGAGTGGTGCAGGCAAATGCGGCGCGAACCAGCCGCCAAGAACAGGTCGAGTTGCGGCGTGCAGAGCTGCTTGAGGCGGCTAAACAGGTCGTTCTCGAGCGCGGCCTCTCGCACACGCGGGTCGCAGATGTCGCGGCAGCCACGCGCGTCAGTGGAGGTCTGATCCACTACCACTTCGCCACCAAGGACGTCCTCCTCACCGAGATGCTGCGTACCGAGGCCGAGCGTGACATTGCCAAGGCCCGACGCCTCGCGACCGGCACCGGTACCGCTCTACAGAGGCTTGATCGAGTGATGCGAGAGTTCGTGCCCAGCTCACGGAACGACCAGACTTGGGTGCTCTGGATCGACGCCTGGGGGGCAGGGCTCCGCGACGAGACCCTGCGCACGATCTCTGAAGAGCTCGACGCCGCGTGGAACGAGATGCTCTTCGTGGTGATCTCGGACGGCGTGGCCGCTGGCGACTTCGTCACCGATAATCCTAGGGCGGTCGCCGACCGGATCTCGGCGCTGCTCGACGGCCTGGGACTCAGGGTCACGCTGCAACGTCCGGGCATCAACCGCAAACAAATGCACGAGCACGCCCGAGTGGTGGCTGAGCTCGAGCTTGGCCTCACAGCTGGTTCGCTGGCCAGCGCCTCCACCTGACGAGCTCGGCAAACGGAGGTCTGATGTTCGCCGCGTCCGTGACATCGTTCGATCCGGACCAGCCCATCAACGGGCTTACATTGGGCGAGCTGGCTGAACCGCTCCCCCTCGACGACGCGTGGACGACCGTCTCGGTCAGGGCAACTGCTCTCAACCACCATGACCTCTGGTCACTGCGCGGGGTCGGGTTGCGCGCTGAGCAGCTGCCGATGATCCTCGGCACCGACGCGTCCGGCATCGACGAGGACGGCCGCGAGGTAGTCGTTCACGCGGTGATCGGCGACCCAGCGCGCGGCGGAGGCGATGAGACGCTCGACCCGAAGCGATCGCTGCTGTCAGAGGTGTACGACGGAAGTCTCGCCGAGCGCGTCGCTGTGCCCCGGCGCAATCTGGTGCCCAAGCCGGCTGAACTCTCCTTCGAACAGGCATCGTGTGTACCAACAGCGTGGTTGACGGCGTATCGGATGCTCACCACCCGCGGGCAGTTGGTCGCCGGCGAGACGGTATTGATTCAGGGTGCCGGTGGCGGCGTCTCGACCGCGCTTGTCCCGCTGGCCAAAGCGATGGGGCTGCGTGTGTGGGTGACCAGTCGCGATGCCGCTAAGCGCGAGCAGGCCGTTGCGCTGGGCGCAGACGAGGCGTTTGACGCCGGAGCACGCCTGCCCGAACGTGTCGACGCCGTCATGGAGTCGGTGGGCCAGGCCACCTGGGCCCATTCGCTGAAGTCGCTACGGCCGGGTGGACGCGTCGTCGTTTGCGGTTCGACGTCTGGGCCAAACCCCCCGGCCGACTTGGCTCGGGTCTTCTTCCTTCAGCTGTCGGTGATTGGTTCGACGATGGGAACACGTGACGAGTTGGTGAGCCTGCTGCAGTTCTGCGCCGAGCACGCATTGGTGCCGCTGATCGACCGCACCTACCCGCTGACATCGGCAGACGATGCAATTGCCCGTCTGGCGTCCGGCGATGCGTTCGGAAAAGTGGTCGTGATCCCCTAGCGGCGCCATGCGGGTGCAACGTCACGTTGCGTCCGTATGACGAACGTTTGGGCACAGTCATCAAAGTTGGCCTCCTGCATGAAGGCGGCGTTGACTACGTCATTGGGACGCAACGTGACGTTGCCCCCTCCCCACTGGGGTTGGCCCCCAAGGGGGTTAGTGGTGGCGGACGCGGTGGCGTAGTTCGCGGAAGGTCATGAGCTCGAAGACGATGAGCCCGACCAACAGTGCGAGCGTGAGCGACACCGAGAGATACGCCGGGACGACGGTGCCGAGCGGAATCAGCGCGAAGAGAACCACGACGAGGGCGACCCGGGTCCGGTTCACCGTGCCGATCGCGCGAAGTCGGACGCCGATGTGGCCCAGCAGGTAGAGCGCGACGCCACCGAACAGTCCGAAGGCCGGGATCACCTTGAGTGGCTCGTCCACATGCAGCAGCGACTTTTTCAGACCAAGCGCGAGGAAGACGATGCCCAGGATCATGAACACGTGGATGTAGCTGTACGCGTCGCGCGCCAATGCGTTGCGCGCAGCGCCGGTGAGGGAGCTCAGCCGCCGCTCAGCGGCGATGGCCACGACGTCGAAGTAGATCCACCACAGGGCGGCAACGATCGCGAAACCAGCGACGGCAGTGGCAATGATCAAGAACGTTTGCGGTTCTTCGGACGCCGACAGCCCCAACGCCACCAATGACTCACCTAGGGCGATGATGATGATGAGTCCATGCCGCTCGGCGAAGTGAGCGGGACGCACATGCCAGCCCTGAGTACCTGATACGAATGGCGCCGTGACGGTGATGATGATCGCCAACGTCCACAGCACTGCCCTGATCGCGCCGGCATCGAAGAATCCAGCGATCGTCACCAGGATCGGCGCGGCCAGCACTCCGGGCGCGAGCAGGCGCACAGCGCGATTCATCTCAGGGTTGTCGCGAGTGGCAACCGCGTAGAGAAGAACGAACAAGCTCGTCACGGCCAGGTAGGCAAATCCGAAGAGAACGCCATCACTGCTGAAAGCCTTGGGAATCGCCAGCCCCATTACGAGGCCGGCCGCCATCGCGGCGAAGACAACGATCCGCGAGCGGACGTCTTGGTCGACGGGCACCGCATTTGTGAGCCAGGCATAGCCAACCCATGCCCACCACATGACGAGCAGCAGACCGGTCCCCCGCACCACGCCCATCACTGTGAGGTCGTCGGCCAGCAGAGCCGTGACCTGGGTAAAGGCGAAAACAAACACCAGATCGAAGAAGAGTTCTAACGGCGTGACGCTGTAGTTCTCGTCGGACGGGGGTTCATGGGCGTGCTCGTCACTGAGGCTCGGTTCTGACACAGCCGCCATTGTGGTCGATCGGACGTCGCTACGCTGCTCCGATGAGCGATCAACGGACGCCCGATGGCGGAAGCGCCGCCCCACTGGACGCCGCTCTTGGCCTCACCCGAGCCCCTGACGACGGCGTCGCAGCGGTGCTGCGTCTCGACCCCAGCCCCATAGCAGTCGGCGCGACTGATCCCGTGACGTACCTTCACGGCGGCGCACTCGCAACGTGCGTCGACACTGCCGCGTGGGAGGCAATCGTTCGGATCAGCGACGATGCCTGGGTGGTCGCCGATATGCGCATGGACTTTTTGCGGCTGGCCCGCAATGAACCACACCGCATCTGGTCTACCGCACGCAAGATCGGGCGCGCACAGGCCGTCGTCGATGTCGAGATCACCGCGTGGGACGAACCGTCGCGACTGGTACCGCTCGGGCGCGTGATGTTGGCGAAGGTGAGCTGATGACTACGTCCGAAGACTCTCCGCAGGAGCGCTACACACACGGCCACCACGAGAGCGTGCTGCGCTCGCACACCTGGCGCACGATCCAGAACTCAGCTGCCTACCTCGAACCGCATCTAACGCCCGGTGCCAGCATTCTTGACGTCGGATGTGGGCCCGGCACCATCACAGCTGAGTTCGCCGACCGGGTCGGCGCTGAGGGCCGCGTGGTGGGCGTCGACGCATCCGCTGACGTGGTGGCGATGGCGTCCGAACAACGGGCTCGGCCGAACGCGTCGTATGCAGTCGGCGATGTCTATCGTCTCGACGCCGCCGACGACACTTTCGACATCGTGCACGCACATCAGGTGCTGCAACACCTCGCCGACCCGGTGGCCGCGCTGCGCGAGATGCGCCGGGTGTGCCGCCCAGGCGGCATCGTCGCGGCGCGCGACGCCGACTATCGGGCGATGGCGTGGTACCCGGAATACGACGCGTTCGATCGCTGGCTCGACTTGTACCAAGTGATCACTCGGTCGAACGGCGGCGACCCTGACGCTGGGCGCAAACTGCTGTCGTGGGCGCATGCTGCCGGATTCGCCGACGTGACCCCGTCGGCGAGCGTCTGGTGCTTCGCGGAGTTTGCGGAGCGCGAATGGTGGGCCAACCTCTGGGCCGATCGCGTCATGTACTCCTCGCTCGCCGACCAGGCGATCGCGGGTGGCCACGCGACCTCGGACGAGTTGATCGGGATCGGCAACGTCTGGCGCGAGTGGGCCTACAACAATGACGCCTGGTTTTCCGTGCTCCACGGCGAGATCCTCGCCCGCGCCTGACCCGCCGGTCATTCGTTGCTGCGCTCAATCAGAAACCGCGCCCCCAATGCCAGTTCCAGCGTCCATAGCTGTGCCTGAGCCAACGGTCTTGCGAGCTTGCCAGATGACCGAACGCTGCCACCCTCTGTCACCTCGCGGTGACAGAACTGGTGCTTGATCTTTCAGACGAGGCATCATTAGCATCAGCCACATCGCGCATCCACAACTCTTCCAATCGCTGGACCGAGCACGGTTCGCCGCTGGCGCGACGGGGTAGCGACGGCCCGCAGCGAGTCCAGGTGGGAGTTGTGATGCGCAGACAAGTTGCGGTCTTCGTCGGAGCACTGACGCTAATGACCACCGTGCTAGCCAACCCGGCCTCGGCGGAGGCGCCGCCGAACGACCTCGTCGAGAACGCCACCGTCATCGGTGCCCTGCCCTACACCATCGAGCAAGACATCCGAGGTGCCACCAAGTCTGACGGCGAACTCAAACCAAAGTGCGACAGAGGCACCCGCGGAACGGTGTGGTGGACGTTGACAGCGCCAGCCGACGGGTGGCTGGTCGCCGACACCAAGGGAAGCAAGATCCGAACGGTGGCCGCGGTGTACTCCGGTACGCCGGACGCCCTGACTCGAGTTGCTTGCAATGACGATACGTATCGCGAGGGGGGCAATAGCTCGAAGGCCCGGGTGTACTGGGAGGCGACAGCGGGGACTCAGTACTACATCCAGGTTGCCAAGGACTATGGCAAAGGTGGAGATCTGAAACTGACCGTCGCTGAAACCGGGCCTCCCTTCACCGTCGAGTCCTTCGACGTGGATCGGCGAGGATCGGTCGACAACCAGACCGGCGTGGCCACCTTGAGTGGTGCCGTCACATGTGCCAACGGCGTCGGCCGGGTGAACATCAGCGTAAGTATTACCCAGCGGATTGGCCGCCTCCTGCTCAGTGACGAGGCCCGCGACACGTTCACGTGTGAAGGCGTGCACCCATGGCAGCTACGATTCCGCTCGGATTCAGGTTTGTTCACCGGAGGAACGGTGGACGTGACAGGCCGAGTGTCATGGCAGGGTGGCACCGAAGGCAGCTTCCGGCTGACCCCGACGACCAGTCAGCTGACCGGCGGATAGCCACCAAAACGACCAACAACGCGAATGGTCGCCACCCCCAAAAGGGTGGCGACCATTCGCGTTGTGCGTGGTGGTGCGGTGTGGACTAGAAGTCCATGCCGCCCATGCCACCGTCTCCACCCGGCATGGCCGGAGCGGCCTTTTCGGGCTTGTCGGCGACGACGACCTCAGTGGTGAGGAAGAGGCCGGCGATCGATGCTGCGTTCTGCAGCGCCGAGCGCGTCACCTTGGCGGGGTCGATGATGCCTTCGGCGATCATGTCGACGTACTCGCCAGTGGCCGCGTTCAGGCCGTGACCGGCTTCGAGCCGGCTAACCTTCTCTGCCACAACTCCACCTTCGAGACCGGCGTTGATCGCGATCTGCTTGAGCGGAGCACTGATCGCAACTCTCACGATCTGAGCACCCGTGGCTTCGTCACCGGTCAGGTCGATCTTCTCGAAGGCGACGGTCGACGCCTGAAGCAGCGCGACGCCACCACCGGCGACGATGCCCTCTTCAACGGCAGCCTTCGCGTTGCGGACGGCGTCCTCGATGCGGTGCTTGCGCTCCTTGAGCTCGACCTCAGTGGCCGCGCCAACCTTGATCACTGCAACGCCACCGGCTAGCTTGGCGAGGCGCTCCTGCAGCTTCTCGCGGTCGTAGTCGGAGTCGCTCTTCTCGATCTCGGCACGGATCTGCGAGACCCGGCCAGCGATCTGCTCACTGTCGCCAGCACCCTCGACGATGGTCGTCTCGTCCTTGGTGACGACCACCTTGCGGGCACGGCCGAGCAGCTCGAGGTCGGTGTTCTCAAGCTTGAGACCCACCTCTTCGCTGA
>JBDTTS010000026.1:0-14398 GCA_039930525.1 Actinomycetes bacterium
TGGTCTGCTGTGCCGCTGCCGCGGTGGGTTGGTGGCTTGGCGCGTAACTCGGACTTACGGCAGGGTGCCGTCGACCCGTCGGTCGTGAGGTTCTTCGGGCAGCGGGTCGGACATTCGTTCGTCGCCGAAGACGATCGCCAACACCGGGGTCGCTGGTCTGACGTGGGGAAGAGCCCGGTCGTAGCAGCCGGCACCTTGGCCCAGCCGACGTCCTGCCATGTCGACGGCCAGGGCAGGAATCAGCGCAACATCGATCGTGGCTAACGCGGCTACCCCCAGGCGGCGCCCGGTCGGCTCCGTGAGCCCGTAGCCGGCGGCAACCAGTCCGCTCTCGCCGGTGTAGACCGCCCAGTCCAATGAGAAGTCCTTCAGCGTGATCGGGAGGATGACTTCGACGCCCCGATCCCCCAAGGCAGCGAGCAGCGGCCCAGTATCTGGCTCGTCACCGACCCCGAGGAAACAGCTGACGCGGTTGACGCCGCTGGGAGGCACCCACGCCGCCAATTCGCTGGCAAATACTTGGCGCTCCCTGGTCGAGCGGAGGGCCCGCTGCTGGCGGATCTTTGCTCGCAGACGCTTCTTGATGGCGGCTGGGGGATCGTCGGTGGTCCCTTTCGGCTGCTCCATATGGGTCATCGCACCATGATGGACCTAGTCATGGGGCAGGTGTGAGCCGATGATGCTTATGGAGGGCCGATGACGCTGCGGACACGTCTAGCGCTAGTGCTGGTCGCACTGGTGCTGGCTCCGCTTGTCGCAGCGGCCATCTTGATTCTGTATGCCGTCCCACGCGCGACCGCAGACCGTGCCGATTCGCTGGTGCTCGGGGCCCGCTCGGCGGTCACCAATGACATCAGTCAAATGTGCGACCAGGTGGCGACCGCTGCCGTGGTGACGGGGCGAGCCCTCGGGTCGGCGACGCCTGCTAGCGCGACCAGACAAGTGGTGGCCGATGGGCTGGCCGACTGGGTGTCGGTGGTCAACAACCGCGGCAACGTTGTGGCGTCGGCGGGTCTGGTGAGGAGTGACTTCATCACCGAGCCATGGAGCGACTGCACCCAGGGTGAGGCAGGAGGTCCGGCGCTCAGCACCGAGCAGCGGGTGCTCGTCGCCGACCAGTCCGACCTGTCCTCAGTGCGGGCAGCGAACTCCATCGACTCTTCATCACTTGATGACCTGCGGAGCCGACTGGGCTTCACCGCTGATGTTGTGCTTCTTCTGGACGGCACCGTCGTGGCCAGTACGAGCGACGCGACCATCGACCTGGCGCTGGTGCCAGAACTCGTCGAGATGGCGTCGGCTGGCGGAGGAATGGTGAGTTCGGATGGGGTGACTGCCGCTGTGGCCCCGGCTGTCCCCGGTATGCCCTTCGATGTCGTGGTCGCGACGCCTACTCCGGGAACCGGACTGTTGGTCCAGACGGTGTTCCTGGTCGCGATCGTGGCGATCGTGGTGGCGGTGGTGGCGGCCGTTGCTATAGCTCGAGATCTGACCGGACCTCTTGAGGACGTCACCGAGGCGGCCGAGGCGGTGGCGTCCGGCGACCTCACCAAGTCGATCGATGTTCGCCGGTCCGATGAAGTCGGCAGGCTGGCGCGCGCGTTCAACCACATGACCGATGAGCTGCTGTCGTATGTCACCGAGCTGGAGGGCAGCCGCGACGCGTTGAAAGCGAACTTCGACAGGCTCGGCGACACTTTGTCAGCCACCCTCGACCTCGACACCCTGGTTCCCGTTGTCCTTGAGACGGCGATGACCAGCGTCGGGGCCGATGCAGGTCTGATCATGTTGGGCGACGAGAATGGCGGACTCACTCTGCAGGCTGAGCACGGCATGCGCACCCGCTCGTTGTCAGTTCCGGACGCAGTGGTGGTGGGCCAGGGACTGCTGGGTTCCGTAGCCGCCTCCGGGCTCGCCATCCGAGGTCAGATCGGCACGCGGCCCGAGCTGCGCGCTGACCCATCAGAACCCCAGTCAGGACCGGTCCTTGCCGTGGCCCTGCGACGCCCACCGCATGTCTTCGGTGTCATCGCTGTCTTCGCTCCCGCGGAGGGCGTCGACTTCGACGACGCCGCAGAGTCAACGCTGGAAGCGTTGGCCGGCCCGGCATCCATCGCCGTCGAGAACGTTCTGCTGCACGATGAAGCGACCCGCGCGTCCACCATCGATCAGATGACCGGCCTCTGGAACTACCGGTACCTGATGACCAGCCTCAACCGAGAGGTCGAGCGCGCCCACCGGTTCGACCGCTCGCTGTCGGTGCTGATGCTCGACCTCGACCACTTCAAGCGCGTCAACGACAACTACGGACACCCGAGAGGGGACGCCGTTCTGCGTGAGTTCGCTGCCCGGGTGCAGGCCGAGGTGCGCGAGGTCGACACGGTGGCGCGGTATGGAGGCGAGGAGTTCGCAGTGGTCTTGCCGGAAACCACTTCGGCAGGGGCCGAGAACCTCGCCGAGCGAATCTGCGCCGCCATCCGTGCCCAACCCTTCACCATGGACGGTGCTGAGGTTCCGCTCAGTGTCACCGTCTCGATCGGCGGAGCGGTGTACCCCGCGCATGGCAACACTTCACGCGACTTGATTCACGCCGCCGACCGGGCGCTCTACTCCGCGAAGGAGAGCGGACGAGACCGCTGGTCGATGGCGGTGGACTCTCAACGGGTCGCTGACCGCTAGATTCGTCCCATGAGCAATGGACGCCCCACCAAGGCTGTCATCCCGGTGGCAGGGCTTGGCACCCGGTTTCTGCCTGCTACGAAAGCGACACCGAAGGAGATGCTCCCGGTCGTCGACAAGCCAGCCATTCAGTACGTCGTCGAAGAGGCGGTTCACGCCGGCCTCACCGACGTGCTGATGGTGACCGGCCGCAACAAGAGACCGCTCGAGGATCACTTCGATCGCAATGTCGAGCTCGAGCTCTCGTTGGAGGCCAAGGGCGACCCCGCCCGGCTGGCTGCGGTGCAGGAGCCCACCGACCTGGCGCACATTCACTACGTCCGCCAAGGCGATCCCCGTGGTCTCGGTCATGCGGTGCTCGTGGCGGCCCAGCATGTGGGTAGCGAGCCTTTCGCGGTGCTGCTCGGCGATGACCTGATCGACGAGCGCGATGAGTTGCTCACCCGGATGCTTGAGGTTCAAGCCGAACGAGGTGGAAGCGTCGTAGCGCTGATGGAGGTGCCCCAGTCGCAGATCCATCTCTACGGGTGCGCCGCTGCGGCGCCCACTGACGTCGATGATGTGGTGGCTGTCAGCGGACTTGTCGAGAAGCCACCTGCCGACGAGGCGCCCAGCAACCTGGCAGTGATCGGCCGCTACGTGCTGAGTCCGGCCGTCTTCGACGTTCTGCGCGAAACCCCCCCTGGCAGAGGTGGCGAGATTCAGTTGACCGATGCGCTGCAGACGCTCGCTGCCATGCCGGTAGCTGCGGGCGGGGGAGTGTCTGGGGTGGTGTTTCGTGGGCGGCGTTACGACACCGGTGACCGCGCCGACTATCTCAAGGCGGTTGTCCGGATTGCGAGTGAGCGGGATGACCTTGGACCCGAGTTCTTGGCGTGGCTCAGCGAGTTCGTCGCCGAGAGACAGCTCGGTGCCAATGGTCAGGCCGCATCAGGAGATCAGGACCAGCGATGAAGAGCGTCGACCAGCATCTTGAGGACTGCCTGGCTGGCATCGAGACGCTGTCGCCGCTTGAGCTACGCCTACTTGACGCGCATGGCTGCACGCTCAGCGAAGACGTCCAGGCAACATGGAACCTTCCACCGTTTACGAACTCGTCGATGGACGGCTACGCAGTGCGAGCCAGCGACGTGGCTGCGGCGTCAGAGTCTGCGCCAGTTTCGCTGCCTGTTGTCGGCGACATCCCCGCTGGATACTCCGGAGCCTTGGCGTTGTCGCCTGGCCAGTGCGCGCGAATCATGACGGGTGCACCCATGCCGGCTGGCGCCGATGCCGTCGTTCCCGTCGAGTGGACCGATGGCGATATCGTCCGGGTGTCGATCACGCGACCATCCCAGGCGAAGTCCTTCGTTCGCTTCGAGGGTGAGGACGCGGCGGCCGGTGACCTGGTTCTTCCGACCGGCACCAGACTCGGTCCACAGCAGCTGGCACTGCTGGCTGCCGTCGGACGCGCTCGGGTGCTGGTGCGACCACGCCCCCGAGTCGTGGTGATGTCGACGGGCAGCGAGCTGGTCGAACCGGGAACTCCGATCGCCGGTGGCAAGATCCCTGACTCGAACAGCTTCATGCTGGCGGCCGCCGCCCAGGCTGCCGGTGCGACCGCCTACCGGGTGGGCTTCGTCCCCGACGAGCCCAAGCAGCTCATCACCACCATCGAGGACCAGCTCATCCGGGCCGACCTCGTCATCACGACGGGTGGCGTCAGTGTCGGGGCCTATGACGTGGTCAAAGAGGCGTTGGGGCGCATGGGAAAGGTCACGTTCGACCGCGTGGCCATGCAACCCGGCATGCCCCAGGGGTTCGGCAGGGTCGGGCCAGACTCCACTCCGATCTACACCCTGCCCGGCAACCCGGTATCGGCGTTCGTCTCGTTCGAGATATTCGTCCGGCCCGTCCTGCGTCGGCTGCAGGCGCTCGAGCCGCTCCACCGACCCACTGTCCGTGCCGTCATGAAGACGTCGGTGCAGTCGCCGGCCGGTAAGCGTCAGTTTCTGCGCGGAGACCTCGATGTCGAGGACGGTCGCTACGTCGTGGGGCCCGTCGGGGGTCCAGGTTCGCACCTGTTGGCTGGCCTGGCCAACGCCAACTGCTTGATCGTGGTTCCTGAAGACCAGACGCACCTAGCCGCCGGTGACGCCGCGACCGTGATCATGCTCGAACGCAGGGCCGGGTAGCCCGTGAGTGACTTCACCCATCTTGATGCCGGCGGCGCTGCGCGCATGGTCGATGTGTCGGCGAAGGACATCTCGGTGCGTACAGCGTCGGCGTCCGGTCGTGTGCTCGTGTCGACAGAGGTCGTCGCCCTGTTGAGGGGAGGAGGCGTCCCCAAGGGTGATGCTTTGGCGGTGGCCCGCATCGCGGGCATCCAAGCGGCGAAACGCACGCCTGATCTCGTACCGCTGTGCCACCCCATCGCGATCCACGGCGTCGCCGTCGATCTTGAGGTGCGCGACGACCATGTGGCTATCACGGCGACCGTCCGCACCGCCGATCGAACTGGCGTCGAGATGGAGGCGTTGACCTCGGTGGCGGTTGCTGGGTTGGCCCTCATCGACATGGTTAAGGCCGTCGACCCGGCCGCGGTCATCACCGACGTCCGCGTAGAGAGCAAGACAGGTGGAGCCTCCGGAGACTGGCGCCGTGGCTGAGTACCCCCTTCAGGTCTGGGTGATTACCGTGTCCACTCGGGCCGCAGCTGGTGAGTACGTGGACCGGTCGGGGCCGGCGATCGTTGACGCGCTGCAGAGCCTGGGAATCGCGTCGGCCGACGTCGTGGTGGTTCCCGATTCTCAAGACGCGATCGTGGCGGCGCTGCATGACGCCGCGGCGTCCGGCGCCGATGTGGTCCTCACCACAGGCGGCACCGGCCTCGCGCCTGATGACCGCACACCCCAGGCGACCGCCCAGGTGATCGAACGCGAGGTGCCAGGGATCGCTGAGGCGATCCGGGCCGAGGGGCGAAGCCAGGGAATCGCGACAGCCTCGCTGTCGAGGGCCATCGCTGGCACTCTGGGCCGCATGCTGATCGTCAACTTGCCTGGTTCAGTGGGCGGCGTGCGCGATGGTGTAGCCGTTATCGGCCCTCTGCTCGCTCATGCGCGCGACCAGCTGGCCGGGGGCGACCACTGACCAGGGGGTGGCCGGCCACCTTGGCTGACGGACGCGTCGGCTTGCGGCCTATCCGCCACCGTGACGTACGCCGCTGGCGCGCCATTCGGGCGGGCAGCGCTGAGTGGCTACGGCCGTGGGAGGCCACGGCACCGCTTGGACACCAACCACCGCTCGGGTTTCATGCCATGGTGCGAGCGCTCCACAGGGACGCCAGTGCTGGGCGTGTTCTGCCCTTCGTCGTGACCTACGACGATTCCATCGTGGGCCAGCTCACGATTGGTGGGGTGCAGTACGGGTCGCTGAGGGGGGCGCACATCGGCTACTGGGTGTCCCAGGACTTCGCCGGACGCGGCATCATTCCGACCGCGGTCGCCCTGGCCACCGATCACGCGTTCCGCACGCTCCGGCTGCACCGTGTCGAGGTGTCCATGCGACCTGAGAATGCCCCCAGCCGCCGGGTGGCCGAGAAGCTTGACTTCCGATGCGAGGGTGAGCGGCGGCAGTACCTGCACATCGACGGTCAGTGGCGCGATCATCTGGTGTTCGTCTTGTTGGCTGACGACATCCCCGAGGGTGTTCTCAAACGGTGGCGTCGCGTGCAGGGATGACGACACACCGCGCGCGTTACCGCAAAGTGAACGCACCCGCACGTACCGTGATGTCCCGTGAGCGGCAGCGGATTGATCTACGCAGCAATTGCACTGATGTGGGGTGCTGTATTGATTCCGATGTGGCTTCGTAACCACGATTCGGCGGCCGAGAACCGGTCGGCTGAGCGGTTCGGTCAGGCGATGCGGGTGCTGTCCCGAAAAGAACGTGGCGATGTCGACGAGTCGCCCCGGTCCTACGCTGAGTTCGACGCCTCTGACCATCATTTTGAGACCGTCGAAGATCCGATCCCAGAACCGGTTGCCGGGCTGCCCATCGAGCCGTCCGTTGCCCCGGTTCGGGCCCGGCGTCCCGCACCGAGTCGACGCCGGCAGCGAACGTTGGCTCAGCGACGGGCTCGCACGCTTGGCGTGCTGGCCGTAGCACTCATCGTGTTCACAGTGGCCGCTGCCATCACTCCGGTGCCCTGGTGGGCGCCCTTGCCCGTCGCAGCTCTGATGGTGGCATTCGTGGTGCACCTGCGGGTCCAAGCGATCCAACGTGAGCGTCGACGCACGGGCGTCGAACGTCCGCTCCGTGAGCGGGTCGAGAACTCGCCTGCCCCGAGACCCGATGCCGAGGCCGTGCAGGACGAGATCGAGTCAGCGCGCCCGGCGGAAACGCGATCGGCTTCGAGCTTCGTGTCCGGCCCCTCGCGTGCGGTCGTCGTCGAGACCAAGGGCTCGACGTCGGATGCTCCAGTCACCTTCGACGAAGACGACGCGGAGACCTGGCGACCGAACCCGCTCCCGCTGCCTACGTATGTCACGGCGCCCAAAGCGGTCAGGCCCATCAAGGTCATCGATCTCACGACGCCTGGGGCATGGACCTCGGGGCGGCTGCTCGACGACGACTTTGCGGCCGAAGACCTGCTGGCCGCCGAGGTTGCCAGCGACGAGCTTGACGCTCTGCTCGAGCAAGAGGCCGCCCCTACGTCGACTGAGCTGGAGCACGATGAGGCCGACCGACGCGCGGTCGGCGACTAGCCACTGGTCCTTGGTCGCCGGACGTCGAACCGGGCGCCAAGACTGGACGTCGAACCGGGCGCCGATTCGGTGGCTGTGCTGTGGCGTTGCTATCCTCGGCGGCGTCCTGCCTCCCTCGCGATCGCGCGACGGGCAGTCAGGGGCTGTGGCGCAGTCCGGTAGCGCACCTCGTTCGCAACGAGGGGGTCAGGGGTTCAAATCCCCTCAGCTCCACTTTTGTGACTTTCGTGAGCGTCACCATCCCCAATCGGTGCCAGATCCGCCAGGGCCCGAAGAGCTCACATCGTGCGGGGTGCATGGGCCGTTACCCTCGGTTTCATGGCTCTTCGGATTTGAGCGGGCTTCTGGGTGGCTTCGATCGACGCCGAGCGGCGAATGAAGAGACAGTCACGCTTTCATTCTGCTCAGCTCGAAAATATCGTGACTATCTCTTCATTGACGGGCGGGCGGCGTGCGCGTGCGACGCCCCAGGCCAGCGGTCAGTTCGCCGAGACGCTATCGGGCGGCTTGGTGCACCGCTAGGCCGCTTAGGAGCTCTTCGGATTTGAGCGGGTGGTGTGAGTTGGGGTGCCCGTTCCGAGGACTCATTCACCCCGGTTTTGTATCATTGCCGGCTCCTTCTGCCTGCGGGCGGATGTTCATCGATACGGCGGCTGGTGCATCGAATCGCGGGCGTCACCACCCCCATCGGTGCCAGATCCGCCAAAACCCGAAGAGCTCACATCCTGCGGGGTGCATGGGCCGTTACCTTCGGTTTCATCTCGCGTTTGGGCCGCGGATCGCAGGTAATGACTCAACGAGTCATTGCCCGCGATCATCTGATCGACAGCGGCATGATCGCCGAAAGAGCAGCTCGTCCGAACGCTAGGCTGAACCTCTTCCACCAGACCCGTTGAAACCCGACGCCGCCTTGATTCGAGACACCTCCAACATCAGAGTGTTGCGTCGGCGCCTTGAACCCGCCGAGCCGAGCAGGCTTAACGCCGCGAAACGCATCTACGCTGAGAGAACTACTAGGTCGACGCGCTGTGCGCGGTGACTGCGTCGGAGATCGACGTCAGTTGGCTTACTTGTTCGCTGCTCAGGGCGTCGAACAGCACCGTTCGGACACTCTCGACGTGGCCAGGTGCGGCGGCCGTCAAGGCGTCGAAACCGTCGTCGGTGAGAACGGCCAGGTAGCCGCGTTTGTCATCAAGACAGCGTCGTCGCTTGATCCAGCCCGATTCCTCGAGGCGAGTGGCGGCGTGAGAGAGCTGGCTTTGCGACGTGCCGGCGATCGCCGCTAGTTCGGTCATGCGCATGGTGCGGTCTGGCGCTTCGGAGAGCATCGCCAAGATGATGTAGTACGTCATGGGCATGCTGGCGTCCCGCTGCAGCTGCCGTTCCAGCGTTTCGCGAATCAGCTTCTGCATGGCCAGGAAGGAGCGCCAGCTCGCCTGTTCCTCTGTGGTCAGCCATCGGGGTTCGGTGCGGGAGGTGGTCATCTCGTCATCGTACCGGAATAGTTGAGAGTTCATGTAAGTTCCAGGGGTACTCTCGAATCACACACTCGGAGGCGCCTGATGGCCGTTCATCGACTCAACCATGCCGTGCTCTACGTCCGGGACGTGCCACGCAGTGTCGGCTTCTACGCCGATGCTCTGGGCTTCGCGCCGACGCCTGGCATGCCGCCGATTCCAGGAGCCGCCTTCCTGCGCGCGCCAGGGTCGACCAACGACCACGACCTCGGCCTGTTCGCCGTTGGCGAGGAGGCAGTCGCATCGGGGTCAGGACGTGGATCGGTCGGTCTCTACCACCTGGCATGGGAGGTCGACACCCTCGCTGACCTGGCCGATATCGCCGAACGACTCTCCGGCCTCGGGGCTCTGCGGGGCGCATCCGATCACTCAACGACCAAGGCGCTCTACGCCCACGACCCCGATGGGCTCGAGTTCGAGGTCTGCTGGCTGGTGCCGGCCGATCGGATCGACGACGACATGCTGAGCGCGCGCTCTCGCATCCTGCCGCTCGACATCGACCGAGAGATTGCTCGGTTCGGGGCCGAGACTATGGGCGGACTAGGTGTCTCGCGCCCGGTGCCCGCCTAGAAGCTAGCGTTTGGTGCTGTGGCGGCGAGCCGCCAGCATGCGGTTGTACGCGTCTAGGTCGGCGCCACCGGTGCGGTCTGACTGGCGGTCCTCGCGTTTAGCCTGTCGATCGTCGTCGCGGGACCACTGAAACAGCAGGACGACGAGGACGATGATCCCTGGCAGCTCACCGAACGCCCAGGCGAACGAAGCGCCACTGGTTTGGTCGGCGAGCAGGTCGGGCCACCAGGGCCGGTTCAGCGTCTCGAAGTACGACCCGGCGATGAGCGCGTCGCTGCTCATCAGGGCGACAGCGAAGAAGGCGTGGAACGCCAAGGAGGCGAAGAGGGTGACCATGCGCATGGGGTACGACGCTCGGTAGGGGATCGGGTCGGTGCCGATCAGCGACTCGAAGAAGAGGTAGCCGACGAGGACGAAGTGCACGTGCATCAACTCGTGCGCCCAGTGGGCGCGCATCGCTGTCTCGAAGAGGCCGCTGAAATAGATCATGTACGGCGCAGTGATGAAGAGCGCTAGTGCAGTCACGGGGTGCGTGAGTACTCGCGCAAAGGGACTTTGCAGTGCTGACAGCAACCACTCGCGTGCCCCCGCAGGTTGCGAAGACGGTGCAGCCGGCAGTGCGCGAAGGGCAAGGGTGATCGGTGCGGCAAGTACCAGCAGCAGCGGAGCGATCATGCTGAGAGTCATGTGCTGGGCCATGTGCAGGCTGAAGGCAGCGCGTCCGTACACCGCCATGCCCGACAGCGCGCCGAAAGCGAGCACGGCGAGCCCCGCATACCAGGCGATTGTGCGGCCGATCGGCCAATGGTCGCCACGGCTGCGCAGCGTGTGCACGGCCCGCCCATAGAAGAGGGCGGCAGCGAACAGGGTGACCAGCACGAGCAAGTCGATGCGCCAGCCGGTCAGAATGTTCAGGACGGTGGGTGCGTCAGGCATCGGAATCCCAAGCAGGACTTCGGCGGGTGGTGGCGCTTCAGTGGTGCCAGAAGGGGGAGGTGCCGTCGTCGACAGGCCAACGGCAACTCCCAGGGTCGAGACCATGATCGCAGCCTCGACCACCGCCAGCCGGGTGAAGGCAGAGCGACGTCCGGAGTTGACCTGGGGCAGCGTGTGGCGTCGATGTGCCCACCCGAGAGCACCGAGTGCGACGGAGGCGACCATTTTGAGAAGAACCACCGATCCGTACCGGCTGGAGAACAGTTGGTCGACTCCGCCGAGCTGGATGAGGGCATTGACAACACCGCTCACGCCGACGGCTAAAAACGCCCAGAACGCCAGCGGGCTGTAGCGACGGACGGCGAGCGGGAGATGTCGGCCGTCGGTCCGCGCATACCAGAGCAGGGCGATCAGCCCACCGACCCAGATCACCACGCTCACCACGTGAACGATGAGCGAGGACGTGGCGATGTCGTGGTTGCCAGCCGCGGCAGAGTGGCCGGTGACAGCCGGAGGCAGGGTGGCACCGATCGCCAACAGCAGTGCGACCCAAGCCCCAAGTGGGCGTTCGGCTTCACGCGCCACGACACCGGCGAACGCGGCCACTGATGCCGCCACCAGCCACGCAGCACCCTGCTCTGACTGCCCGACGAAGCTCAGCAACTTCGTGGGCCCTAGGGAGGCAGAGACCGTAGTGGCAAAGGTGTCAGCGTACGAGAACACCAGAACGATCAGAGCAAGGGCGGCCCAGATCCAGGCGAACCAGGAGGCGAGGCGGGCCGCCCGAACCGGTGCGGTCGAGAGCAGGTCCTTCGATGACGGGAGCAACGCGGCGGCGGCGAGGAGCAGCCCGACTGTGGCGGCGGCGATCATCTCGAGCGCCGCTTGAAACGCGGGAAGTCCCCACTGAACGGCCAGCGACGCCTCGGGTAGGCCAAGGCTGGAGGTTCTCGGCCGGTCGCCTCCGACGAACAGCGCAACGACGAGCCCGGCCATGGCGAATCCGAGCCCGGCCGGCAGCCATTTCCAGATGGACTTCTGGCGTTGGACGTCAGTCGGAGCTGTCACGCCGTCCTCGCACCACAACCGCGATCATCGCCGCAACCAGGACCAGACCGATCGCGCCGAGCCCGAGAACCCAGACGGCCGAGACGCTGGAGCCTTCGTCGCTGTCGCCGGTAGCCGCCAGTGGCGAAGTGCTTGCACTCGAAGTGCCGGCAGTTGTCGCCGGCGACGTAGCCGAGACAGTGGGGCTAGGTGTTTCAGTGGCGCTCGACTCCACCCGGTAGCTGAACGTGTCACTCACGACGTGTCCGTCAGCGGATACGACGCGAAAGTTCACCGTGTACTTGCCTGACGGCGCGGTCTTGGTCAGTTGCACGGTGGCCACGTTCGCGTCGGTGGCGAAGGTGTTGGCTTGGTCAACCCGCGAGCCATCGCCGGCCTGGACGACGATCGCACCACCTTGTTGCTCAACGTCCTCGCCGAAGACAAGCTGCACCTGTCCTGGCGCCTGAGAGAGCGTGGCTCCTGCCGCCGGAGTCGACTCCAGCAGTTCGCTGTGCGCGAAGGCCGGCAGAGCCGGAGCGAGCGCGATAGCACTGGCCAGCGCCGCCGTCAGCATGAGGCCGAGAGCGCGGGATGAACGAGCAGTGGAGGAAGAAGGGGAGATCACTCCTAGAGCCTAGATCCGCCCTGGTCGGACGCCAGCCAGGGGGCGCAGCCTCAGCGGGGCGAGTGGGTGAAGTGTCAGACCCACGACTGGATGCCGAAGAGCCGGTCCAGCCACTCGTCGTAGGGCAGCACGTCGGCGAGCCAGAGTGGAGCCATCGCAATCGCAGCAAGGGCAGCTAGAAGCAGGAACGCTCCGACCGCCGTCGCTCCAACCGTACGCCGCCGCACCGAGGCGGTCTTCTGCCCGAGGATGAAGCCGAGGCACAAGGTGATCGCCATGACCAGGAACGGCAAGAACGACACCGCGTAGAACGAGAACATAGTGCGGTCGTTGTGATCGGCGTACCAGAACCACGGCAACCAGCCGGCGGCCAGCGCGGCGAGTACCGCACCTGCGCGCCAGTCGCGCTTGCTGATGACCAACCAGACCATGACCAGAAGAGCGGCGGCCGTACTCCACCAGATGATCGGGTTGCCGACAGCAAGCACCTCACGGGCACAACGCTCGACCTCACAGCCGCGTTCGCCGAGCCCGTACTCCTCGTAGTAGAACGACACCGGGCGTCCTTGAACCAACCAGCTCCACGGGTGTGACTGGTAGGGATGGTCACTGCTCAGTCCGGTATGAAACGTCAAGGCGTCTGAGTGGTAGTGCCAGAGTGAACGGAGGGGTCCAGGTGTCCAGCCGAAGTGCGCCGAGGGGTTCTCGCTGGCCCACGTGCGGTGGTACCCACCGTCGGACAGGAACCAGCCCGACCAGGTGACCAAGTAGGTGACGATCGCGGTCGGCACGATCGACACGAAGGCGGGAAGCGCATCACGCGACAGCGAGCCGAGCCATGGGCTACGGGCTCCAGCAACGCGCCTGGCCGAGACGTCCCACCACACGGTCAGCACTCCGAAAGCGGCGATGAAGAAAATCGCGTTCCACTTCGTGGCCAGAGCGGCGCCAAGCAGGACACCGGCAGCGATGCGCCATGGACGAAAGCCCAGACCGGGCCCGAGGCTGCTTGCCTCAAACGACGCCAGGCGAGCCGCTGCGCGCCGTCGGCCATGCTCGCGGTCGAAGACCAACGCCCCGAAGGCGGCGAGCAGAAAGAACGACAGCGGCAGGTCGAGCAAGGCCGTTCGGCTCATCACGAGGTGGAGTCCGTCGATCGCGAGCAGGAATCCGGCGATGGTGCCTAACACGGTCGATCTGGTCATGCGCCGCATCAGCCGGGCCAGCAGGAGGACGCTCAGCGTGCCCAGTACGGCCACTGCAACCCGCCAGCCGAAGGGATTCATGCCAAATATCTGCTCGCCGCTGGCGATCACCCACTTGCCGAGAGGTGGGTGCACGACATACGACGGCGCATCAGCAAAGACGTCGAGATCGCCCTGGAGAATCTTCTCGTCGGCTTTCTTGATGTAGTCCTGCTCGTGGCCGTACTGCAAGAGCGCATAGGCGTCTTTGGCGTAGTACGTCTCGTCGAACACGAACACCTTGGGCTGGCCCAGATCCCAGAAGCGCAAGATGCCGGCGAGCGCCGTCACCGCGAGGGCTCCGATCCAGCCGGCGAGCCGGTCAGTGGGCGGGGGAGGCAGCAGTCGCCTCCGCACCCCTTCGCGATGTGCGGCGACCTCTGCGGGGTCCTCGACCGGCTCCGGACTGCCCTCGTGGGAGGGGTCAGCCTCGGTCACCGTCACCCCGGCATCCTAAGTCCCGCCGAGGGTCCCCCTGGGTGCCGCCACGGCTCACCGAGTGTGCCCCTGGGTGACAGGATCGGGGGATGACAGA
Source organism: Actinomycetes bacterium (assembly GCA_039930525.1). Classification (GTDB taxonomy): domain Bacteria; phylum Actinomycetota; class Actinomycetes; order JAHEKZ01; family JAHEKZ01; genus JAHEKZ01. The sequence continues at coordinate 13,902 of JBDTTS010000026.1, forward strand.
GCACGTCGCCGGACGACTGGTGCTAGCCGCCACTCCCATAGGCGATGTGTCGGACGCCTCATCGCGGCTTTGTGACCTGCTGGCCTCGGCCGACGTGGTCGCCGCCGAGGACACCAGACGGCTGCGCCGGCTCGCGACGAGTCTTGGTGTCGAAATCACTGGCCGCGTCGTGTCGTACCACGAACACAACGAGGGGAGCCGGACGCTCAACCTGGTTGAGCAGATGGCGGCCGGGACGACTGTGCTGCTGGTCACCGATGCCGGTATGCCGTCGGTCAGCGACCCGGGATACCGGTTGGTGGCGGCCGCGATTGCCGCCGACATCGCCGTGACCACAGCCCCTGGCCCCTCGGCGGCGCTCGCGGCCTTGGCAGTGTCGGGGTTGCCTGTCGACCGGTTCTGTTTCGAGGGATTTCTGCCGCGCAAGAGCGGCCAACGCCGCGAGCGGCTGCGGGCTCTGGCTGACGAGCCACGCACCATGGTGTTCTTCGAGGCGC
>JBDTTS010000027.1:0-14392 GCA_039930525.1 Actinomycetes bacterium
TTGCGCTCGCCGACCGCGTCTGGTTCAAGGTGAAGACCAGTGACCATCGCGCTGCTGTCACCGAGCTCCGCGGCGAGGAGGTCCCCGACTGGGTGCGCCCGAGCCGAGGGGCGTGGTGCATCGGAGCGGCTGGTCGACGCCAGGCGGACAGCCCACAGCGGGATTTCTACGCCGCCCTGCAGCGAGAGTGCACGACCGGTAGAACCGTCACCTCAGATCACCTGATGCCAGCGGATTGGGACTGGAAGCGCCTTGCAGCAGAGCAGGCCGTCGCGTGGCGCCGTGAGATGAGGCGGATGGTCATCCGGCTCATCGCGATGTCGCTGGAAAGCGGACACCTGGCCGTCGCCGAGTTCCGGGAGCACCGAATCAAGGCTCTGGTCCGAGCTGAGGATGGCAATGAGGCCTACCTCGCGATCTTTGCCGAGGGAGTGCCCGACCCGCAGATGTTTGCCTTGCTCCTCGACTGTGTCCCCGGTGTCAGGCCTGAGGACTGGCAGGCCGAACCGTCGCCACTCGCTGAGATGGAGCCTGGATCGGGTGAGATCATCTGGTCGACGCTGGTTCCCTCCGAGGTCGCCACCGCGGTCCTCGAACTGGACGCCGATGTTTGACGGCGAGTGGTCCGCAAATAGTCCGCAAGAGGTTCAGCAACTCCTCGACGACGTCAACGGTCGTCAACGCATCGCCGCAGGTCAGCGGGTTCCAGTGGTCATCAGGGGACACGGACGGACGTGCGGGGCGGCTTCGGCTTCAACGTCTGACGTGTCTGGTTCTAGGGCTCTGGCTTGGGCGTCTTCCCTGTTCAAGATCGGGGAGTCCGCAGCTAGTGGGCAGAAGTCGGATCACGTCGACAGGCGCTGATCACGACGTGGCCACAAGATGGCAACGTGGAGCCCCTCACCCGAGCTGTGGACTGGATGTTCCGCGACCGGGCCACCGGCAAGATCGTGATCGCCCAGTTTCCGAACCTCGCGCTGCTCACCTGGCTGGTCGCCTCGCTGCTGACCCTGGTCACTACCGGATCCCTGAGCACAGTGCTGGGCTACCTGGCGAGCGTGGCACTGCTGGTGTGGGCCGCCGATGAAATCTGGCGGGGCGTCAACCCCTTCCGTCGGATGATTGGGGCTCTTGTGCTCGTGTGGGTGCTCGTTTCGGTCGTCCGCGGGTACTGACCTCACCTCGTTGGGGCAGATCGCGGCCGTGGCCTGACGAGTTCGACAGCCCTGAGCACCGCATCGACAAGATCGGTGTACTTGTCCGGACCGAGCTCGCCGACTAGCTTCTGACCGGAGGCTGACGTGGTGCTTCAGTCGAGCTGTCGGTCGAAGAACCGAACCGTCCGGGCCATGGCAGCGTTGAACGAGGGCCCGAACGCGTGCCCGTCGTCGTACCAGGCCAGCTGAGATCTCACATCCGCCTGTATCAGTGCGCGCTGAGTCGCGCTCGCCCACCGGGGCGGGCAGGTCTCGTCGGAGCGGCCGTGCACCATCAGCACCGGCTCGGTGATCCGGTCGACGTAGGGCCGAGCGGAGTTCTCGCGCCAGAATCGCGGGTTCTGCTCAGGGGTTCCGTAACGATGCGCCAGTCTGTCGCGCAGGCTGGAATCTTCTGGATCCGGGCGGATGAACTGGTCGTAGTTTTCCCTCTCCAGCGACGAGATCGACGCCCACGGCGCCGCGGCCTGCACCAGGCCCGGCTCGGCGATGAGAGCCTTCAAGATCACGCCGCCGCCCATCGAGCGACCGAAGAGAGCGATCCGGTCGTCGTCCACCGGGACATCCGGCGAGCTGCGGAGTGCCTTGACTGCGTTGATCACGTCGGCGCTGTACCCCAGCCGCATCCGGATCTGATACCGCGGATCGTCATCCGACTCGGCGTGATTGCGGTAGTCCACGTGCAAGGCGATGTACCCGCGGGCAGCCAGAGAGCCGCGCTCGCGTGTCATCCCTTGGCCGCGTACGTAGATCGCCGGGTCGATGTACCCGTGCGCTAGGACGACCGCCGGAAAGGGACCACGTCCATCGGGGACGTTGAGGACCCCTGAAATGGTGTAGCTCTCCTTGCCACTGTTCGTCGTGGAGCGGCTTCGGTAGGTCACGTTGTACGACGTGTACTCCGCTGCCGTCTCCCTGACAGGCCCCAGTCGCAGCCGGTCGCCCTTCTGACGCTGCTCCGCGAGGCCGAGCACGGAGACCGGACGAGGCGTCGGCTCGATCTCCTCCTGCTCGGCCGGCCCGCCATCGGCATCGTCGCCCGACGACGTCGAACCAGGGCCTTCGCTTGATGCGTCGGGAGCAACTGGCGAGGGCTCGTCCCTCAAACCGGAAGCGGTGTCGACGGTGCTGCATCCGGTGAGGAGGACGATGCTCACTGCAAGCGGAGTCAGCCTCCAGAACCGAGCAGACATCGAGTCCTCCCGGGATGACCCGCGGCATGGGGTTCACCGAAGCCGTCGCTTCGCACTTTCGAGAACCTTGCCAGGTTTGCCGCCAAGGGGCGACTGCAGGCACGACCTCTCGGTTGCGGTGAGGAAGGGCGCAGGGGCGCCGTGTCATGGGTCAGTCGGATCGCAGTGCTGAGAGGACTGCCTTGTCGCCTTCGGTGTAGGGCGAGAAGAAGGCGGCAGACCCCACGAGACCGATCTCGTGGCCGGACGCGGAGTCGGCGAGCTTGAGTTTGCGGCTGGCGCCAAACTTCTTCTCTTCGCAAGTGGTGGTGCCGCGGTTGAAAACCAGGAGCTCGTGCTTCGGTTCGCTTCCGGTGGCACCCAATGCAAACAGGTGGATTGACTCGTGTGTGACGGCTACGAGCATGCGGACAGTGACGCCCTGGTTCTCGGCCATCACCTGCCGAGTGACGTGGATCCCGGCCGCGGCCGTCACGGCATCCGTCGCGCTTCCACCCGGCAGCGCATCTGCTACTGCAGCGGACGCCAGTCCACCGACGAAGATCGCCTTGTAGTTGTCCTGAAGTCCGAAGACGCCGGCGGCGATGACAGTGTGGTCCGCCCCGAGCGCGATCTGCGCCTTTTCGATGAGTTCTGACTCGTGTGGCACGGAGATCGCCCTTCGGTGATTGGATGGTCCCCGAGATAATCGGAACGGCAGACGCCCACCTTGAACGAACAGTCAGGCAACCTCAGGGGTGTTGGCCGGATTCGTCCCCAACACGGCAGATGGAGGCGTCATGGTTCTTGGTATCGGTGGGTTCAGCGGGGGAAAGAAGGGCGGATCGGTCTACGAGATCGAGGTCAACGAAGGCTCGGTCAACATGCGGCACTTCAGCAAGGCCGCCAACGAGCGGGCAGAGAACGGCTATCGCATGGCCCACGTTTACAGCCAGGACCGGAACACGATCGTCGTCTGGGAACGTACCGGCTGACTCCCTCGTTCGGCGGCATCCGGTGCCATCGGGTCCGGCTATCGTCGCTACGTGAGGACGAGCAGTTCGGCCATCGCGTGCGCCGCGGCCTGTGCTTTTGCGGTGGGCGCCCTTGGCATGGCCCATGCCGAGCCTGCCCATCATCTCCACGGCCACGGCCACGGCCACGGCCACGGCCACGGCCACGGCCTGGTCGGAGAAGACGCCTCGGTGTTTCGAGGAGGCCGATCGGCGCAGCAACTGCCCAAGCTCGTGGGCATCGTCAATGACGCGCGAGACATCACGATCAGCGATACGTCGCTCGCGAAGGGGCGCTACAAGATCGTCGTCCGCGACAGCACAAAGCGCCACAACTGGCGAATCTTCGGACCGGGAGTCGAGAAGAGTACAAGCGTTCGAGGCACGGGTCGCTGGGTGTGGCGGGTCGACCTTCACCGTGGCACCTACACGGTGGTGTGTGACCCACACCCGACGAGCATGACGTTTAGCTTCCGAGTGCGTTAGTTCGCGGCGAAGTCGACGTCGCCGGTCGCCACCGTGCCGGCCTTGCGCCCGGGTGCTGCGTGGCTGCTCCAGTAGAGGTTGGTGTGCGCGATCACCTTGTCAGCCGTCGGTGCACCCCACTCGCTGAAGTCCTCCGTCGAGTGAGCGTCCGAAACCAGAGTGGCGTCGTACCCGCGGACGATGGCTCCGTGCAGCGTCGATCTGATGCACTCGTCGGTCTGCGCGCCGCTGACGATCAGCCGCCCGATCTCAAGATTTGCCAGCACGCTTTCCAGGTCAGTCTCTTCGAATGAGTCTGCGTACGTCTTGTCCACGAGGGGCTCGCCCTCGTTTCGGGTGAGCTCGGGGACGAGCTGCCAGCCTTCGCTGCCCTTGGTGAGACCGTCGCCACTGTCTTGCACCCAGATCACGTTGATTTGCTCGCTCCTGGCCCGCTCTATGAGGCTGCCGATGTTTCGGATGACGGCGTCACGGTCGTGGACATCGGTCATCACCTGGTTCTGTGCGTCGATGACGATCAGCGCTGTCTTTGGGCGTCCTTTAAGCGTGGTCATGGGGTTCCTGTCGGCGTATGGCGTTCGATCCGGTGCGCGAGTTCGATATCGAGTTGGGTGATGCCACCTGCTGAGTGTGTCGAGAGGGTCAGATTCACAGTACGCCAGCGGATGTCGATGTCGGGGTGATGGTTCATCTCTTCGGCGTCGATCGCCAGTGTGGCGACCGCTGCGATGGCCTCGGGAAAGCTGGGGAACTCAATGCTTCGGTACAGGCTTGAGCCGTCGTGCGTCCACCCTGGCAGATCGAGCAGCTGAGCATCGACCTCTGACGTCGTAAGGACCCGGCTCATAGGTGCGCCTCGCCGCCCGAGAAGTGCCCCAGCCGCGGGTTGTCTGGCCAGAAGCGTCTGGCGTTGTCGATCGCCTCAACGGTGGCCGTCGGGCGTTCTTGAGCGTCATACACGCGCGCCAGGGTCACCCACGCGTCCGAACGCTCGCGGGCGCTGCGATGCCAGTTCAACGACGCCTGAGCCTCGGAGGCCGCTTGGTCGAGGCGTCCCGCCTCAAAGTGGTCGAGTGCCTCCAGCCGCGCCAGCACAGTCCCGGTGCTCGCCATCGACTTCGCTTGTCCCATTGCGTCGGCGACCTCGTCGGAAACCGATGCGTAGTCGGTGTCACCATCTTCGACAGCGCGCAGAAGTGCCCAAGCTCGATCAGCCTGCTCGTTCATCGTCTTGCTCGACTTCGATCGAGACCGCAAGACGCGGAAAAGTCCGAACGCTGGGTCGTACATGCTGTCGACGACCCGCTCCTTCATGGGAATGATTCCGTTGTCGGTGATGTGGATGCCCTCTGGGCAGACTTCGGTGCAGCATTTGGTGATGTTGCAGTACCCGAGGCCAAATTCTTCTTGTGCTGAGTGGGTACGTTCCAGCGTGTCGAGCGGGTGCATGTCGAGCTCAGCGATCCGGATAAAGAAGCGCGGTCCGGCGAATACCGGCTTGTTGTCTTCGTGATCCCTGATCACATGGCAGGTGTCTTGGCACAGGAAGCACTCGATGCACTTGCGAAACTCTTGGCTGCGTTCGACGTCGATCTGCTCCATGCGGTAGTCGCCGGGTTTGAGGCCGGGGGGCGGCGTGAAGGACGGCACTTCGCGGGCCTTCTGGTAGTTGAACGAGACATCGGTGACGAGGTCGCGGATCACCGGGAAGGCGCGCAGCGGCGTCACAGTGATGGTTTCGGACTCATCGAACGTATTCATACGCGTCATGCAGAGGAGGCGGGGGCGACCGTTGATCTCAGCGCTACACGAGCCGCACTTGCCTGCCTTGCAGTTCCACCGCACGGCGAGGTCAGGAACCTGAGTGGCCTGAAGGCGATGGATGACGTCTAGGACCACTTCGCCCTCGTTGACGTCGACGTCGTAGTTGTTGAGCTCGCCATCGGCATCGGAGCCTCGCCAGACACGGAACTTCGCGGAGTAGCCCATTACGCATCACCTCTCGGCAGCGCCGTCAGTTCACCATCGGTCATGTACTTGTTCAACTCGTCTCGTTCGAAGAGCTGCAGCAGCTCGTCGGGCATGCTCGGCAATGGTTGCTTCGTCACCGACACCTCTTCGCCGGTAGTACGGCAGATGAGATTCACCTGACGCCAGTCCGGGCTCATGATTGGGAAGTCTTCGCGTGTGTGGCCGCCGCGCGACTCTTCGCGCATCAGTGCCGCCCGAGCGACGCACTCAGAGACCAGCAACATGTTGTCGAGGTCGAGGGCCAAGTGCCAGCCTGGATTGAACTGGCGGTGACCTTCTACGGTGACGGCGGCCGATCGGACCTTGAGGGCTTCGAGCTTGTCGAGCGCTTCCTGCATCTCTTCGGAGCGTCGGATGATGCCGACGAGGTCGTTCATGGTCATCTGCAGGTCGGTGTGCACCGTGTAAGGGTTCTCGGCTCCGTCGCCGTCAAACGGGGCGACCGCTGCGGCGGCAGCCTGGTCGATGTCGGCGCCGGCCATCGCTGGCCGAGCACCGCCGAGGGTGTCGAGGTACTGGGATGCGCCAGCTCCGGCACGGCGGCCGAAGACCAATAGATCGGAGAGCGAGTTGCCCCCCAGTCGGTTGGAGCCGTGCATGCCGCCTGCCACCTCGCCAGCAGCAAAGAGCCCGGGCACCCCGGCAGCTGCTCCAGTGTCTGGCTCTACCTCGACACCACCCATGACGTAGTGACACGTCGGCCCAACCTCCATGGGCTCGGCCGTGATGTCGACACCAGCCAGCTCCTTGAACTGGTGGTACATCGAGGGCAGCTTTTTGCGAATGGTCTCGGCAGGCAGTCGAGACGCCACGTCGAGGAACACCCCACCGTGCGGTGATCCGCGTCCGGCCTTGACCTCAGAGTTGATGGCGCGGGCCACCTCGTCGCGCGGTAGAAGCTCTGGTGGACGCCGGTTGTTGTCGGGATCGGTGTACCAGCGGTCGCCTTCTGCCTCGTCGTGGGCGTACTTGTCGCGGAAGACGTCGGGGACGTAGTCGAACATGAAGCGCTGGCCACCGGCGTTCTTCAGGACGCCGCCATCACCGCGAACCGACTCGGTGACCAGGATGCCTTTGACGCTGGGGGGCCACACCATTCCGGTCGGGTGAAACTGGATGAACTCCATGTTGACGAGCGAGCCGCCAGCCTTGAGAGCCAGAGCGTGGCCGTCTCCGGTGTACTCCCACGAGTTGCTGGTGACCTTGAACGACTTTCCGATACCGCCCGTTGCCAGGATGACCGCCGGTGCATTGAACGCGATGAAGCGACCCGATTCGCGCCAGTAGCCGAACGCACCGGCCACCCGATCTTCGTCTTTGAGGATCTCGGTGATTGTGCACTCGGCGAACACGCGGAGGCGTGCCTCGGGATCGCCGAACTCCTGCTCGTCGGCCTGCTGGAGCGACACGATCTTCTGCTGCAGCGTGCGGATGATCTCCAGCCCGGTGCGGTCGCCGACATGGGCGAGGCGTGGGTACTCGTGGCCTCCGAAGTTGCGCTGACTGATCCGGCCGTCCGGAGTGCGGTCGAAAAGCGCTCCCCAAGTCTCAAGCTCCCACACCCGCTGTGGCGCCTCTTTGGCGTGCAGCTCGGCCATCCGCCAGAGATTGAGGAACTTGCCTCCGCGCATGGTGTCGCGGAAGTGCACCTGCCAGCTGTCCTTGCTGTTCACATTGCCCATCGAGGCGGCGATCCCGCCCTCGGCCATGACAGTGTGTGCCTTACCGAACAGCGACTTGCAGATGATCGCCGTGCGCTTGCCCTGTTCGCGCGCCTCGATGGCAGCGCGCAGACCGGCACCACCGGCGCCGATGACCACGACGTCGTAGGAGTGTCGCTCGAGGTCGGTCATTAACAGCCCTTCGGGGTCAGTGGTCTCTAGAAGAAGGTGGGGTCTGAGATCGTGCCGGTCGCGAGGAGGCGAACGTAGAAATCGGCGAAGGCAACGCCGAAGAGCGAGAGCCAGGCGAAGAGCGGGTGTCGGGTGTTCAGTCGACTGATAATGGTCCAGCTGCGGTAGCGGATCGGGTGCTTGGAGAAATGTTTGAGGCGTCCCCCAAATGTGTTGCGGCACGAGTGGCAGGACAGCGAGTAGAGCCACAGCAGGGCGGCGTTGCCGAGCAGGACCACCGTGCCGAGGCCCATATGGCCCCACTCACCGTCGGAGTTCCGAAAGCCCAGGATTGCGTCGTAGGTGAGGATCACGTTGAAGACCAGGCCGGCGTAGAAGAACCAGCGGTGTGAGTTCTGCAGCAGCAAGGGGGCCCGGGTTTCTCCGGTGTAGGTGCGGTGGGGCTCGGCAACTGCGCACGCAGGGGGCGACAGCCAGAACGAACGGTAGTACGCCTTGCGGTAGTAGTAGCAGGTCATCCGATACCCGAGCGGGAAGACCAGAATCAGCAGGGCCGGCGACAGCGGGTACCAGTCGCCGACGAGTCGGCCGAGGTCGTCAGATCCAGGGGCGCAGTTCTCCGCGACACAGGGGGAGTAGAACGGTGAGAGGTACGGGGTGACGTAGTAATACGCGTTCTCAAAGGCGCGCCAGGTGGCGTAGATGACGAAGGCGAGGAGAACTCCGGCAGTGATCGCAGGCTGCACCCACCACCGGTCGGTGCGGAGCGTCCGAAAGGCGATGTGCGCGCGACCGGGCGCTCCGGTTCCGGCCGCCAACGGTCCGGATGGGTCGGTCTGCGTCATGGATTCTCCGAGGTCAGGCGGCCGGGGGCGGCTGGGGTGGCGTTGCTACTCGCGGTCGGCGTCGTTCCAGAACTCGGGTGGGTAGTCGTGGTCCGGGATCATGATCGGTTCTCCCGCGCCCGGCTCCGCTGCGTCGGGGCCGGCCAGAATGTCGAGGTCTTCGCTGATCCGCTGGGCGTCGGCGAGCAAGCGCCTCATGTCGACGCTGTCGCCGTGGCGTGACTTGAGGTGTTCGACGGCTCGGACGAGGTCTCGAGCAGCCCTGCGAGCAGCGCTGACGTCTTGCGTGGGAATGGTCATGCGAGCCGCCTCCACCTCAACCAGGTCACCCACCCCTGCCGGCGCGTGACGTCCATCACATAAGACCATGGCAGTCTGTCGAAGACGCGGCCCGGACGCCAGCATCTCCGCGGAACTGGTGTTGGCTGTGACCATGACCGACACCATCGTCACCTTCGCGTCCGGGGCGACCACCGGCCGAGGCACGGTCGTGCGTTCGGAGACTGACCCCCTGGGTCGCCCTCTCGTGGTGGTCGACCGGACGCCGTTCCACCCGGTCGACCACACCTGGCCAGATCAGCCTGGCGACATCGGCACATGCGCAGACGGCGCGGTGGCCGACACCCTGATGGCAGCTGCCGGACCGGACAGGGGGCTGCTCGTTGGTTCTGACATCCCCGTGAAGCGCGGTGAGCCTGGGTGGAGCTGGTTCGTCGCGCACCGACTCGCTGAGGCGTCAACGGCGCCAGAGGTCGGTGCCGAGGTGCTCCTGAAGGTCGACGGCGAGCGTCGCCGGGCGCTCTCGGCTGCTCACACCGCCTGTCACCTCTCGGCGCTGGCGATGAACCAGGCGGCCGCGACCTTCTGGCGTAAGGATGTGCGGACCGACAGCCTCGGCAGTCCAGATCTTGACCAGCTCGCCATGGTGTCATCCGTCATGGATGTGCAGGGCTCCTCCGACGTCTACCGCTTTGGCAAGAGCCTGCGTAAGCGTGGGTTCGACCCGGTGAGCTTCGCCGGCGCCCTCGGCACGGTTGTCGACGAGGTCGAGACACAGCTCGCGGCGTGGCTCGGGACGAGGGCTCCTGTGGTCATCGCCGACGACGGAGACCTTCGGGTGACGGCCCGGCGGCGGTGGACCTGTTCCCTTCCAGAGGGTCTAGCCCAGATCGCATGCGGTGGAACACACGTCCCCAGCCTGGCAGCGCTTGGCTGCGTCCAAGTCGACTATCGCCTCGCGTCAGACGGCGCAGGGCTCACCGTGCGCACGACGCCCACCCTGGCCGCGTAGACTGCGCAGGTCGCTAGTCGGCGACCGATTCCCTGATCTTGAGAGCGAGCCCGCGCGCCCATGGCGTCTTCAGCCTCACCCACTGGCCAAAAGTCCGCTCAGCGCAGCGACCTCCGCAATGTTGCCATCGTGGCCCACGTCGACCACGGCAAGACGACCCTCGTCGATGCGATGCTCTGGCAGTCAGGTGCCTTTCGAGAGAACGCCGATGTAGCCGACCGCGTCATGGACTCGATGGACCTTGAACGCGAGAAGGGCATCACCATCTTGGCCAAGAACACCGCTGTTCGGCATCACATGGACGATGGTGAGGACGTCACCCTCAACATCATTGACACTCCAGGGCACGCCGACTTCGGCGGAGAAGTTGAGCGCGGCCTAGAGATGGTCGATGGCGTCCTTCTACTTGTTGATGCCAGCGAGGGCCCGCTACCCCAGACCCGATTCGTTTTGCGCAAGGCGTTGCAGAAGCGGTTGCCCGTCGTGCTTGTGGTGAACAAGGTCGACCGTCCTGATGCGCGGATCAAGGAGGTCGTCGACGAGACGTACGAGCTCTTCCTTGATCTCGACGCTGACGAGGAGCAGATCGACTTCCCGATCGTCTACGCCTCGGCCAAGAATGGGCAGGCTTCGGTCAACCGACCCGACGACGGTGGGCTACCGGACAGCGAGAACCTCGAGCCGCTGTTTACAGCCATCGTTAAGACGATCCCGGCCCCCACCTATGACCCGGATATGCCGTTGCAGGCACATGTGACGAACCTTGATGCGTCCCCGTACCTCGGACGCCTTGCGCTTTGCCGGGTACACAACGGCACGATCACCAAGGGTCAGTCGGTGGCGTGGTGTCGCGCTGATGGCACGACGGAGCGGGTCAAGGTGACCGAGCTATTGATCACCAAGGCTCTGGAACGGGTACCCGCCGAGTCGGCGTCGCCCGGCGACATCATCGCCGTTGCTGGCATCCCGGAGATCACGATCGGTGAGACGCTCACCGACGCCGAAGACCCGCGGCCCCTGCCCGTCATCACCGTCGATGAGCCGTCAATCTCGATGACCATTGGCATCAACACCGCTCCGCTCTCTGGCCAAAGCGGGAAGAAGCTCACCGCGAGCATGGTGAAGATCCGCCTTGAGGCCGAGCTGATCGGCAACGTGTCAATTCGCGTCGCCGAGACCGAGCGGCCCGACACCTGGGAGGTCCAAGGACGCGGCGAGCTTCAACTCGCGGTGCTCGTCGAGATGATGCGTCGCGAGGGATTCGAGCTGACTGTCGGTAAGCCGCAGGTGGTCACCCGCGAGGTCGACGGCAAAGTGCACGAGCCTGTCGAACGCTTGACCGTTGATATCCCCGAGGACTACCTGGGTGTGGTCACGCAGCTGATGGCTCTTCGTAAGGGCCGGATGGAGCAGATGGTCAACCACGGCACCGGATGGGTGCGGATGGAGTACCTGGTGCCGGCGCGCGGCATGATCGGATTCCGCACTGAGTTCCTGACCGAGACCAGGGGCACTGGCTTGCTGCACCACGTTTTTGAACGCTACGAGCCATGGCACGGCGAGTTGCGTACGCGTCCCACCGGGTCGCTGGTGGCCGATCGTCGAGGCGCTACTACGGGGTTTGCCCTGGCCAACCTTCAGGAGCGGGGCACGATGTTCGTCGGCCCAGGCACTGAGGTGTACGAAGGCATGATCGTCGGTGAGAACTCACGTTCGGACGACATGGACGTCAACCCGACCAAAGAGAAGAAGCTCACCAACATGCGCCAGTCGTCCGGCGACATACTCATCCCCTTGATCCCGCACAAGCAGCTTTCGATGGAGCAGGCGCTTGAGTTCTGCCGAGAGGACGAGTGCGTCGAGGTGACACCCGCGACAGTTCGGCTCCGCAAGCTGGTCCTCGACCAGAACGAGCGGAATCGCACGAGGGCCCGTGCCAAGCGGGGTTCCTAAACGATCCTGAGCGACCGTTTGATGAAGTCGACCTGCAGCGTCAGCAGGTTCTCGGCGACGTCTTCCTGCGTGGCCATATGGGTGATACCCGTCAACGGAAGCACCTCGTGCGGGCAGCCGTTCTCGGCGAGTACCTGCGACAGCCGCAGCGAGTGGGCAACGAAGACGTTGTCGTCGGCGAACCCATGGATGAGCTGTAGGGGGCGCGTCAAACCGCTGGCACGCTCGAGCAGTGAACTGACTCGGTAAGCCTCGTCGCCACCGTCACCGGGCACCCCGAGGTACCGCTCGGTGTACCCGGTGTCGTACAGCGTCCAGTCGGTGACGGGTGCGCCGGCAATCGCGCAGTGAAAGACATCCGGTCGGTCGATGACCGCGAGCGCCGCCAGGTAGCCGCCGAACGACCATCCACGAATAGCCACTCTTTGAAGGTCGAGTTCAGGGAACGCGTGCGCCACCGCGTGAAGTCCGGTGATCTGATCCTCGAGAACTGGGCCGGCAAAGTCGCCAAGGACGGCCCGTTCCCAAGCCGGATGTCCGGGTGTACCCCGCCCATCGACCACTACGACGGCAAAGCCCTGGTCAGCGAACCACTGTGACTCGCGGAACGCCCCCTGGTGGTGGGCGACGTTCACATGGTGTGGGCCGCCGTACGGATCCATGAGGACCGGAAGAGATCTCCGCTCAAGATCCCAACCGGTAGGCAGCAGGAGCGCGACCCGTGGTTGGTCCTGGCTACCCGCCAAAAGGGTTACCTGCGTCTTGATCAGCGGCTTATCGGCGTGTGAGACGACCTCATGCGTCCCGTTTTTGGCCTGGATCGTGGCACTCGGCAACGGCCGATCAAGGTCGGCTGAGACCAGGACACGAGTTGGGCCCCCCTCGGCGCCTGCACTCCAGGCGCTCTCTGCGCTCAACCGGTGCGCGGACGTCTCGGTCAGTGACCAGACCTGCTGATCGCCAGCGTTCTCTGAGGCCAGGACTGTGAGGTGGGAGGCCGCGATCGATGTCACTGCCCGCACCTGCAGGTTGGGCGGCGAGAACCGGTCGCCGTCGCGGCAGAGGGCGTAGTCGCCGTCGCGCACCTCAACGGTGAGCAGGCGTCCACTGTGATCCCACGAGCCGGTGCCTGGCACGACGTCGACCCAGGCATCATCGGTCACCGCTCGCAGCAGTTCGGTTGCTCCCGTGCCGGTATTGACTGCGTGCCATGCCATCGACTGCTGTCGGCGGTTGAGTACTCCGATAACTGGAGCCCCACGGTCCGACCAGTGGACAGAGGCCACGTACTCGGCATCCTGGGGAAGGTCTACTTGCGATATGCCTCCATCGAGGTCGAGCAGCCAGAGGCTCACGTCGGGGTTTGGTGTCCCCGCGGCCGGGTATCGCTGGGGAGTCTGCGGCGCGTCCGGGTGCGCTGGGTCGCTCACGAACCACGTGCGCACGGGCGCCTCGTCAGTTCGTTGGACCAGCAGCTGCGTGCCTTCTGGTGACCACCAGAATCCGCGCGACCGGTCGAGCTCCTCGGCCGCAACGAAATCGGCCAGACCCCAGGTCACGTCGTCACTGTTCTCGTCAGGTGTGAGTGGGTCGACAGTGCCATCGGCGAGGTCGACGACGTGCAACCGGTTAGCCGTCACGAAGGCCACGCGTTCACCGGTGGGGTCGAGCCTGGGATCGACCACTGAACCGGGGACTTCGATCTCGCGGGTTGCGCCCGGTGCGGTCAAGGGTGCCGTGAAGAGTCGCCCCGACAAGCTGAAAGCCACGCGTGCGAACTCGGCGTCGACCGAGTAGCCCACGATGCCGCCTGCTGCCTCGCGAGCTCGCTCCCGACGAGCCCGCTCAGCGGCACTGAGCTCTTCGTCGGCGCCGGAGAGCAACTGATGGGGATCAACCAGCTCTATTTCGCCTTCGTCTGCTGTCCATCGCCACAACCTCCCGACTCGGTCGGTGCCCGACGACGACCGTACGAAGAGCACGGTCGAGCCGTCTGGGGAGACGCTGAACGAACGCGGGCGTCCAAGGGTGAAGCGCTGGGTGCGAGCATTCTGGCGAGGGAATGAATCGGGTACGGAGATGGCCATCACCCCATTATTGAAGAACAAGTGCCGATGGGCTCTAGGGTCGTCGTCATGTCGCGCAGTGATCAACGCTTGCTTGCTGTCCACGCCCATCCCGATGACGAGACCATCGGAACGGGGGTGACGATGGCCAAGTATGTGGCCGAAGGGGCCCACGTCACGCTCGTTACCTGCACCTTGGGAGAAGAGGGCGAGGTACTCATCCCCGAACTTGGGCATCTAGCGGCCCATAAGCAGGATGAGTTGGGGGCCCACCGGCGGGTTGAGCTTGCCGAGGCGCTGGCGATGCTGGGCGTCAGCGACCACGAGTACCTGGGTGGTGCTGGACGGTTCCGTGACTCAGGCATGATGGGGACCCCTTCCAACGAGCGGCCGGAGTGCTTCTGGCGGGCTGACTTGCTCGAAGCGGCGTCATATTTGGTCGGCACCATCCGGCGGACTCGCCCC
>JBDTTS010000028.1:0-14305 GCA_039930525.1 Actinomycetes bacterium
AGACGCGCGTTGGCGAACGCGAGCAGTTCGACTTCGTTACGCGGTGGGGGCTCGCCGTCAATCAGTGCGTTAGCTGCATCAATCCGGAACTTCGGTTTGGACGTCCGCGCGGGGGCTCCCCGACGCAACCAGGCCAGCTCTTTGCGAATCAGGTTGCTGCGTCGCTGTTGCTCAACAGCGCTCTGTCTTTCGCGCTCGGCTTTCGCAAGGACGTAAGCCGAGTAGCCACCGTCGTACTCTTCGACGCGGCCATCGACGACCTCCCACATGCGGTCGCTCACCTCGTCCAGAAACCATCGGTCGTGGGTGACGACGACAACGGACAGCATGGGACGCGCGCGCAGGTGTCGCGCCAACCAGTCCACCGCCTCGACGTCGAGGTGGTTGGTGGGTTCGTCGAGCAGCAACAGATCAAGGGGTTGCAGCAAGAGCTGGGCAAGTTGGACGCGGCGCTGCTCACCACCTGATAGCTCGGCGACTGGTCGATCGAGGCGGGCCTCGTCATACCCGCCAAGCAGGGCCAGCAGCACCTCGCGCGTGCGTGCATCCGATGCCCAGTCGTGTTCGTCCCGGTCCCCTACGACCGACATACGAACCGTGGCACCGAGCGGAAAAACCCCCACCTGTTCGAGAGCGGCGACTTGCAGACTCCCCGAACGCGTCACGCGCCCGGAGTCGGGAGCCTCGCTGCCACCCAGCACACGCAGGAGCGTCGACTTGCCGCCGCCGTTTCGACCCACGACGCCGATACGTTCACCGGCCGCAACCCCGAGCGAGACACCGTCGAGCACGGGGTCGCGGCCGAACGACTTGCGGACCGCCTCAGCACTGAGCAGGTTTCGGGGCGCCACCTGGCCAGGGTGTCAGAGCGGCTCAGCTAACAGGGCACCAGCCCGTGCGAGAGGTTCTCGAAGAACGACACATGGTTGCCCCAGTCGCTCTGATCGTCTGCAACTGGAAGTGACGACATCTTTGCGATCACGACATCTGCCGCAGGGTTCATCCAGACGTACTGGCCGTAGATACCGACCCCGTAGAAGCAACCATGGCGGTCACCGGTGACCCAGAACTGGTTTCGGTAGCTACCGTGCGGGTGCACGTCGCCCATGGACTCGGCGGCAGCGGCGCGATCACCGCCCCGCCGCATGTCGGCGACCCAGGCAGCTGGGATGACGCTCGCGCCATCAGGCGCCTGCGCCGCATCCAAAATCACCCGCCCAAAACGTGCGAGATCTCGCAGCGTGACGCTGACTCCACCACTGGCCATCGGAAACCCAGCAGCATCAACGGTCGCCGACCCATCGTGCTGAGCACCCAGAGCGGCCCACAGATCGGTGTGGAGCAGCTCGGCATACGGTCGGCCAGACACCCGTTCAAGCAGCCACGCCAGCACTTCGGTGTTCGCCGAGCAGTAGGCGAACTTGCGGCCATGGTCTCCGGACTTCTTCAACCCGGCGAGAAAGGCATACGTGTCGACAGGGTCGGTCGGCAAAGGAGTGCGCCACCTGCCGACGCGCTCATGGGTCTGAACCTCAGACTCGGGGTCGGTGTACTCCTCGTCGTAGGCGACAGCCACGGTCATGTCGAGCACCTGCTGGACGGTGGCATCGCCGTACGCGGAATCGGCCAGCTCTGGCAGATAGCTGCCAACTGGTTCATCAACTGCTATCTGGTCGCTCTCGACGTACCGTCCGAAGACGGCCGAGCACATCGACTTTGACACCGACTGAAGGAGATGGCGCGTGCCCGGCTTCATGCCGTTGAGGTAGCGCTCGACCAACACCTCACGCCCGCGCAGCACGATGAAGCCGTCGGTGGACGACCGAGCGAGAAAGTCGTCAACCTCGAGCTCGATCGGTAGCGTCGTATCGACGAGTTCAAGGGTCGGCCCAGTGCCGCGTGAGATCTCGACGCTGGGAACCAGTTCGTCGACATGCTGAAACGACCACCGGTTGTGTGGGGTCGACTGCCAGTCAGGAAGGGTCATGCCAGCAACCCGGCGACTTGGTGGCTGGCCTCAACCGCTAACGGCCCCAGCTCATCGAATCGTTCGACGGGGATTCGGCGTTCCGGACCCCACACATTCACAACGGCGATTGGACGCCGACGCGCATCCAGAACAGCTGACGAGACACCGTTTGTCAGCGCGGCGTCCTCACCGGTGCAGCATGCGTAGCCGCGGCGACGAGCCTCGACCAGCTCCGCGTCAAGGGCGACGCGGTCGACTGTGGTGCTCTGGGTGAAGCGCTCGAGCGTCGCTGGCAGAGCGCCGTCGCGTTCAGCATCAGAGAGCCATGCGAGAAAGATCTTTCCGCTTGACGTCGAGTGCAATGACACGCGTTCCTCCGTCCACGGTGAAAAGGGCGCTCCGATCACCGAGATGTGGTCGATGTACCGAAGGCTGGCGATCTTGACCAGCGCCAAGCTGACGGTCTCACCGGTGGCCGACGCCAGGTCTTCAAGCGCTGGCCGCACTCGCCGGACGACGGACGCCTCGTCAGCAGCGGCCCCGAGGCGTACAGCCCCATAGCCCACGCGGTACCCACTGGACGCCGGAGCACGCTCGACCATGCCGTGCGATTCCAGGGTGGCGAGCAGACGCCAGGCCGTGCTGCGATTGATGCCACACCCTTCGGCCAGCTCTGCCACGGTGGGCGACGACTCACTCGCGGCGACGGCGGCCAGCAGATCCAAGGCGCGATCGACCGACTGCACCGGCTGCGACGGTCCCGAGCGCTCCGTGGAACGTCCGGAAGAAATCACGGCATCTCCTTGACAGTGGGGCGGGCGCGCTTCTAGCGTCGTCGCACGATAGTAGACGGTTGTTCACATTGTGCAACCCACGTGCTCTGGAGGCCTCCTTGTCACTCCCCCTGCAGTCATCCGCCTTCATCACCTGCGCCTTGACCGGCTCAGGCGACTCCACCGGTGTCAGCGACAAGGTGCCCGTCACCCCAGAGCAGATCGCCGCATCAGCGATCGAGGCCGCCGAGGCGGGTGCCGCCGTCGTACACGTCCACGTGCGCGACCCAGAGACCGGCAAGGGCTCACGCCGTCCCGAACTCTTCCGCGAAGCGGTCGAGCGCATCCGCGATTCCAAGGTCGACGTCGTCATCAACCTCACCACCGGAATGGGCGGCGATCTCCTCCTCGGCGGCGTCGACGCACCATTGCCGCCCCAGAACGCCGGCACAGACATGGCGTCCGTCACCGAGCGACTGCAGCACGTCGCCGAGCTCAAGCCCGAGATCTGCACCCTGGACGCCGGCACCATGAACTTCGCGGCCGGTGGGGACTACATCATGGTCAACACCCCCGGCATGGTGCGCGCCATGGCCAAGGGGATCAAAGAACTCGGCGTCAAGCCCGAGGTCGAGATCTTCGACACTGGCGACCTCGTGCTGTTGAACGAGCTCGTCAAAGAGGGCCTGATCGATGACCCGGCAATGATCCAGCTGTGCATGGGCATCCCCTATGGAGCCCCCAACGATGTGCTGACGTTGCAGTCGATGATCAACAACCTGCCGGCCGGCTCGATCTACTCGATGTTCTCGATCGGACGCTTCCAGTTGCCGTATGCCGCCCTCGCCCCGCTCGTCGGCGCCAACGTACGCGTCGGCCTTGAAGACAACGTCTACCTCTCCAAGGGCGTTCTCGCGAGCAACGGCGATCTCGTCGGACGCGCCAAGACCCTGCTCGAGGCAATGAACGTTCGTCTCATGACGCCCGCGGAGGTACGCGACAAGCTCGGGCTGGTCAAGCATGGCTGACGCGAGTGGCGAAATCAGCACGCCCGAGTCGCTCGGTCTGACCACCGTCGGGCTTCTGGGTGGCGGGGTCATCGGTGGTGGCTGGGCGGCGCGCTTACTGATCAACGGGGTCGACGTCCAGCTCTTCGACCCCGACCCCGAGGCCGAACGCAAGGTCGATGAGATGCTGGCCAACGCCCGCCGCGCATGGTCTTCTCTCACCGATGCGCCACTGCCAACGCAAGGAACGCTAACCCGAGCGGCGACACCTCAGGACGCCGCGACCGGGGTGCAGTTCGTCCAAGAGAGCGCACCCGAGAACGAGCAGATCAAGCGGTCGCTTCTGGGGTCGGCGAGTGAAGCTGCGCCCGATGACGTGGTCTTTGCCAGTTCGACCTCGGGCATCTTGCCGAGCCTGCTCCAGACCGACATGGTGCATCCAGAACGACTCGTGGTGGGTCACCCCTTCAACCCGGTGTATCTGCTCCCGCTTGTTGAGGTCTGCCCTGGCAAGGCCACTAGCGCTGATGCCGTCAGCCGCGCCGCCGCCATCTACACCTCGCTCGGCATGAAGCCGCTCGTTCTGCAGCACGAGATTGACGGTTTCGTGGCCGACCGGCTGCTCGAAGCGCTCTGGCGCGAAGCCCTGTGGCTCGTGAACGACGGCGTAGCCACCGTTGAACAAGTGGACGACGCGATCCGCTACGGGGCCGGGCTGCGTTGGGCGTCGATGGGCACGATGCTGACCTACCGCATCGCCGGCGGCGAGGCCGGAATGCGCCACTTCATGGCCCAGTTCGGGCCGGCTCTGCAATGGCCTTGGAGCAAGCTGACCGACGTTCCTGAACTGACCGACGAGTTGCTCGACCGCATCACCGAGCAGTCCGACAGGCAGGCGGCGGGCGCAGACGTCCGCGAGCTCGAACGGCTGCGCGACGACTGCCTTGTGGGCGTCCTACAGGGGCTGCGCGAACGTGACTACGCGGCCGGGGCGGTGCTGAAGTCGTACGAGTCGACCCTGCGTCAGCGAGTCGCGGACGCCTCGTCATGAGCCCGCTTAATGCGGGCCAGCAACCCCGCGCGATCGTCGGGGAAGGCGCAAACCTTGCCCGCCCCGGTATTGACGTGAAGGTAGAGCGAGTCGCCGGTGGCCACCGGGGTGTCTGCCACCAACAGCGTCGTGGCTACTCGGAGTCGCTTGGTGTCAGCCGACACCACCCACGACTCGGCGCGCACCCGGTCGTCGCGATTGACCTCGTGCAAGAACTTCAGACAGATCTCGACCGTGTACATGCTGCACCCGGTGCGTTCCCGGTACGTGGCACTGAGCCCCAAGGCATCCAAGAACATCTCGTTGGCGTCGGTCAGCACCTGCGCGTAGGCCGCGTCGTTGAGGTGCCCGTTGTAGTCGATCGCCGACGGCGGGACGCCACACACGAACTCCACGAACGGCGTGTTCACTACGGTGTCATCGCTCACCCGCAAATCGTGCCACGGGTACCGGAGCGGACGGAAGGACGACATGGCTGACGAACCCGCTGTTCCTCGCCGAGTCACTACGCCCAACGAGGGGCGGCTCCACGCAGGCTGGGACCCGGAAGCGCCCATCGATGCGCCTCTGCGGCTGCATGAGACCACCGTCTCGTCGGCCTGGTGCGACTACAACGGGCATATGAGTGAGTCGAGCTACCTGCTCGTGGTCGGAGACAATGCCGATGCGTTCTTCCGCTACTTTGGGATTGACGAGGAGTACCGCGCCAATGGCGGGTCGCTTTACACCGCCGAAACCCATCTGCGTCACCTCCACGAGTGTGATGGCGGCGACCCTTTGACCTTCTCGCTACAGGTGCTGGGCGTCGACCGCAAGCGGGTCCACCTGGTTCACGAGGTGGTCGATGCCCAATCTGGTCAGCCGGTGGCCACCGCCGAGCAAATGTTGCTGCACGTAGACATGAGCGCTGGCAAGGTCGCACCACTGCCCGACCACCTCTACACCCGCCTGAAGGCGATCGAGTCAGCACATGCCCTGCTGCCAGTCCCCGACTACGTTGGCCACGTCATGGGCCTGCCGCCCCGAAAGCCCACCGACTAAGAGGAGTGGTTCCCATGGACTTCGCCCTGACTGACGAGCAGCGAGCCATCGTCGACACCGTGCGCCAGTTCGTCGATCGCGAGCTGGTTCCGTACGAGGACGAGGTCGAGGAGCTCGACGAGGTCACTCCTGAACTGGCGGCGTCCATCCGGTCCAAGGCACTGGCGGCAGGGATCTATGCCGCCAACATGCCAGAAGAGGTAGGCGGCGCTGGGCTCGATGCCATCTCGCTGGCGTTGGTCGAGCGCGAGCTGGGGCGCACCTCGTTTGCCCTTCAGCACTTCGTGGGACGCCCCAGCCGCATTCTGATGGGCTGCACCGGCGACCAGGTCGAGAAGTACCTGTTGCCCACAGTGCGCGGCGAGAAGCAAGAGTGCTTGGCCATCACCGAACCCGGCGCAGGATCTGACGTGCGCGGCATGACGACTACCGCCAGACGCGATGGCGACGATTGGGTCATCAATGGCACCAAACACTTCATCAGTCACGCAGACATCTCTGACTTCATCATCTTGTTCGCGGCTACAGGTGAAGAGGACTCCGCCCGCGGTCCCCGAAAGCTGATCTCCTCTTTCGTCGTCGACACCGATCTGCCAGGGCTGACGGTCACCAAGGGTTCACCCAGTGTGTCCCACCGCGGGTATCACCACTGCGAACTGCACTTCGACAACGTCCATGCCCCGGCGTCGGCGCTGCTCGGCGAAGAGGGCCGCGGGTTCGACCTCATGGGCCAGTGGCTGGGGGCCACGCGGCTCGCTGTGGCGGCGAACGCCGTCGGCCGAGCGCAGCGAGTCCTTGAAGAGGCATTGGCGTGGGCGGTGAGCCGCGAGCAGTTCGGCCAACCCATCGGTCGCTTCCAGGGGCTCAGCTTCCAGCTGGCCGACTCGGCCCTCGAGATCGAAGCGTCTCAGCTGCTGACGCTGCAGGCTGCCTCGCGCCTCGACGACGGCACCGTTTCTGACACTGATGTGGCCATGGCCAAGCTGATGGCCACTGAAACCCTGGGGCGAGTCACCGATCGTGCAGTCCAGGTGTTCGGAGGCATGGGGTTGGTTCGCGAGTACAAGATTGAGCGCTGGTGGCGTGACGCCCGCGTTGAGCGCATCTGGGACGGCACGAGCGAGATCCAGCGCCACATCATCTCTCGAGCGCTGATGCGGCCCTTGGAAGGACAGGCGCGATGACCGTTCACACCGAGATTCGTGGGTCGACGCTGATCGTCACGCTCGATGTACCGAAGGCGAACGCGATCAATGTCGCGACGAGCATGCAGCTGTACGACGCGTTCGTTGAGCTCCGCGACAACCCGGCTCTGCGCGTGGCCGTCATCACCGGGGCCGGCGAACGGTTTTTCAGCGCAGGGTGGGACCTCAAGGCGGCAGCCGAGGGCGAAGCCGTCGACGCCGCACACAGCCCAGGAGGCTTCGCCGGGCTCACCGAGTTCTTCGACGTTGGCAAGCCTGTCATCGCCGCCGTCAACGGAATGGCGATGGGTGGCGGCTTCGAGCTGGCGCTGGCCGCCGATCTGATCGTCGCCTCAGAACACGCCACCTTCGCGCTCCCAGAAGCCACTATCGGCATTGTGGCTGACTCGGGTGGACTGCTACGCGTTCCGGCCAGAGTGCCGCGCGCCATCGCCATGGAGTGGTTGCTCACCGGCCGTCGGATCACCGCTGACGAGGCGCTGCGTTGGGGATTGGTCAACCGCGTTGTCCCGGCAGCTGATCTGCTGGATGCGGCCCTTGAGCTCGCAGGTGCGGTCGAGGCGTCCGCGCCGCTGGCGGTGGCTGCCGTCCTAGAGATCACTCGTGCCACCGAAGGGATGCGTGCCGACGAGGCGTTCAGACTGCTGCGAGACGGCGACCTCCCCGCGTACCGCGCGATGATCGCATCCGACGATGCGCTCGAGGGCCCCCGCGCCTTCGCCGAGAAGCGGTCCCCCGTTTGGACTGGTCGCTAGTCCGGGGGGCAGCTCAGAGGCGGATTGACGACCGACAGCTCACAGGTGGAAGGTCTCGGTGTGGCCGTCAACGGCGATGGCCTGGCCGCTGACCATCTGTGACGCCGGTGAACCCAGGAACACTGCCATATCGGCGATTTCCTGCGGATCCACGAACCGGGCGATCGACTGCGCTGCGGTGTACTCGGCTTCAACGGCGTCGGCGTCCACGCCGCGAGTTGCTGCTTCGGCAGCGATCACTCGGTCCATTCGGTCACCGCGCACCGAGCCGGGGCAGATGGCGTTAACCCGGACGCCATACCTGCCCACCTCAATCGCCAACGATTTGGTGAGACCGATGACGGCCCACTTTGCGGCGGCATACGGTGTCCGGCGTCCGTAGCCCAGCTGCCCAGCTGTTGACGACATGTTGATGATCGATCCCGACCGCTGTTGTTTCATCACGGGCACAACCGCGCGGCAGGTAAGGAAGTGACTGTCGAGATCGACCGCAATGCACTGTCGCCAATCCTCCAGCGTGACATCCTCCACGTCGGCTGTCGGTCCCGCGATGCCAGCGTTGTTGACCAGAACGTCGACGCCTCCGAGGACGTCGATCGCTGCACGGCACCAAGAGTCGATCGAGCCGGCATCTGCGAGGTCGACCACGGAGCCAACCACCGACGGCTCGCGCGCGGTTAGCTCGCTCAGAGCTTCAGCAGAAAGGTCACAGGTGTGGACGCGGGCGCCACCGCGGGCAAAAGAGCCTGCGATCACCGCTCCGATCCCACCACCTCCGGCAGTGACCAATACCCGCAGCTGTTTGTTCATACCGCATTCTTGCGTCGAACTTGGCCTTCGCGCCGGAGAACCCGCCGCCATTCCGCACCGTGGGTCTAATCGGCGGTGGCCATCCGGTGCTCGCTGGCAACTTGCTCACAGGCATGGGTGTCGTCGAAACCGAACTCGTAGCTGCAGTCGTGACACACCGTCATAGCCATCGGCCCGAGGCGAACGACCTCAACCTCATGCGGATGACAGCAGTCTGTGTGGTGGGCGTGATCGCGTCGGTGTACGGCGGTCAGGGTCGCCCGGATGATCGGGTCAGGACAGTTCGGTGTCACACCTTCCTATCGGCACGTCACCCCAGATCGCTTGAGCCTCAACGCATCCAAAACCGTGTCTGGGCGGAAGGTAATATAGAGTCCACCGCCCCCGATCCAGGAGATGTATGAGTCTGCGCCGGTACAACCTGGTGGCTGCGCTCTTCCACGCCGCACAGGCCGCGCTCATCGTGGTGCTCGCCAACGGGTTCACCTTGCCCGTCACTGCGACCTACCTCGAAGGCCCACCGGGCACGACCCCCAGCGACTCGGTGACTTTGTTCGAGACCCCGATCGGACTGGCCGTTGCCGGATTCCTCGCGCTGTCGGCCGGCGCCCATCTGATCATCATCAGCCCCAGGGTCTACCCATGGTATGAGCGCAATCTGGCGCTGCAACGCAATGAGGCACGCTGGGTCGAGTACGCGATTTCGAGCTCGATCATGATCGTTCTGATCGCCCAGCTCACTGGCATCAGCGATATCACCGCGATTATTGCCCTCTTCGGCGTCAACGCCGCAATGATCCTGTTTGGCTGGGTGCAGGAGCGGTACGAAAGCCCGGGCAGCGGCGGGTGGCTGCCATTCATCTTCGGCTGCATCGTCGGGGTCGTGCCCTGGTTGGCCATCACGACCTACCTGATCGCCCCAGGCTCGACATCGGACGCCGAACCGCCCATCTTCGTATACGGGATCTTCGTCTCCCTGTTTGTCTTCTTCAACATCTTCGCCCTCAACCAGTGGCTGCAGTACAAGAAGGTGGGTCGCTGGTCCGACTACCTCGTTGGCGAACGCACCTACATAACCCTCAGCCTGGTAGCCAAGTCCGCCTTGGCTTGGCAGGTATTCGCCGGGACTCTGGCCTAGTCAGCGACATTGGTGCCCGCCACGTTGTGGACTTCGCCACGTTCAAGGCCATCTGGTGATAAACAATCCTCACTAGTCACGCTGTTCGATGAAGCGAGGTCCTGTGGGCAGCCAGTTGTCTCCCATCCGCACTGCCGGTCTGATGTTTGCCGCCCTGCTTGTGCCAGCGACGACGCTTGCGCTCCTGGCCTCTCCGGCCACTGCCGTTGATACTCCAGCTCCCTCGATCAAGCTCGTGTCTGGCAGCGACACGGCAGAGATTCATCTCTATCGACAGGGTCGTTACGAGATTCATCTCCCGCTCTTCATGGCGTCCGACGGAGGTGCCTTCGAGCTGTGGGCGCAGCGACCCACGTACGACGACCCCGTACAGCTTCGCCAGGTCATCAGGGACGGCAACGGGGTTGTCGTGTCCAACCACCAGATCATTGGTGTCCCTGAGCCTCGGCTGTCCGCTGGGCTGCCGGGCTTCTTGCAGATGGAGCTCACCCACCGAAACGGGACATCGCTGAAAGACTTGGTGCGTCCGTTCTGTCCGACAGCCTGGCGAAGCGAGCGGATGGACGACACCGGGCCAACCGTCCCCACGTATCCAGCCGACTGCTGGGCATCGCCGTTCACCCGCGGTGGGGTCTGGGGTATCCACCAAGGCTGGGCCACACCGGTGTACCCCACGCTGGGTCGGACC
Organism: Actinomycetes bacterium; assembly: GCA_039930525.1. GTDB lineage: Bacteria > Actinomycetota > Actinomycetes > JAHEKZ01 > JAHEKZ01 > JAHEKZ01. The sequence continues at coordinate 10,438 of JBDTTS010000028.1, forward strand.
CTGCGTGTCGACCCCGGCACCTACCGACTCACCGTCTCGATCGCTGAGCCCTACCGATCGACCTTTGACATCGCTCCCGCCGACGCCCAGATCAAGGTCAAAGCCGTGGTGTCATCTGGTGCAGGTAGCACGCACCGCTCTGAGGCTCTGGCGACTGAGAGTTCAATGCCGACGCCCACCCAAGGTCAACTAACGGCCGCACCCGACGTCGTGCCCCCTGACTCCGCACTTCCCGACAACGAGGCACTTCCGGCCTGGGGAATCCGGGTTGAGAACCGCGAGAAGAGCGGTCGGGCCTTTCTCAACTTTGGTGCGACGGCCTGGAACGCCGGACCTGGTGCACTCGTCGTCGAAGGGTTCCGTGATCCATCCGCTACCCAGATGCAGGCATTCCAGTACTTCTACGAAGACGACGCAGTGGTCGGCAAGGTCTCAGCAGGTGAGCTTGAGTACGACGCCAGGGACGGCCATGACCACTGGCACTTCCGCGACTTCGCCGCCTACTCGCTACTGGACGCGACGAAGACAAAGATCGTCGACAGTGGCAAAGAGGCCTTCTGCTTGGCTCCCACTGATCCGATCGACCTGACCGTCGATGGCGCAGAGTGGCGACCGTGGCTGGCCGACCTGGGAACGGCATGTGGCGAAGCTGGCTCACTGTGGATTCGCGAGGTCCTTGCCGCCGGCTGGGGCGACACGTATACGCAGTACCGCCCAGGGCAGTCGTTCGAGATCACCGACCTTTCGAACGGCACGTACTACATCCGGGTGCTCGCCAATCCCGATGGTGTGCTGACGGAAGGATCGACCGCCAACAACGAAGCACTACGCAAGATCAAGATTCACGGCAAGCCCGGCAAGAGGTGGGTGGAAGTCCCGATGTACGGCCTCGTCGACAGCGAAGGGTCGAGCTGCGGGCCGTTCTGCTGATCACCGCGCTCAGCCCTTGACACTGGCGACCAGGCTGTACAGCTCCTCTTCTTCCTGGGCGTTGTGCAGGCGCATAACTCCGTAAAGCCCGTAGAGGAGCCGCCTCAGGTCGACGAGGTCGTCAGCGTCTAGGGGGCCATCTCCCACCGCGTCAACCATGCGCCGCAGCTTGCGCACCTGATGGTCGATCTCGGTGTGTGTCCGGCTGAGCCCAGCCAGCAGATCCTTGCCTCCCATAGTCTTCGACATCAGTGGAAAGAGCTCGCCCTCTTCGGCCAGCTCATGCGGCACGAGTTCGTCCTCCAGCTCAGTCAGAAGTTCTCGCAGGGCCGGAAGATCACCGTCTGAGTCTCCGAGCCGGTCGGCGACTCCACGCACACGTTCGACAGTCTGCGCAACGGTCAGGTGTTCAGCCAGATGCCGTCGCACCACCTCGGCATCTGCCTCGGACACCTTCGGCGTGACCTGCGGTGGGGGCCGCAGCGCAGTAAGGGCGACAGCAATCGCGAGCACGTCGATGGCTTCCTGCGAGAGAGCACCGAGGGCGGGGGGCAGGTATCCAGCGGCCGCGACGACCATTGCGATGGCCGACAGCCCCATCCCGACGACCACACTCTGCCGGGCAATCCGACTGGAGCGCCGGGCAATCGCCATCACATCAGCGAGCCGATCGATGCGATCAACGGTGAGAACGATGTCGGCGGTCTCTGACGAGGCCGTGCTGCCGTGCGCTGCCATGGCCACGCCGACAGAGGCAGTGGCCAGGGCTGGCGCATCGTTGATGCCGTCACCCACCATGACGGTGACCCCGTTCCGGCTCTCAGCCACCACGACCTCGACCTTCTCGTTGGGGTCGGTCTCGGAATGGACAGCATCCACTCCCACCATCCGTCCCACCGACTCAGCCGCCTCAGCTCGGTCGCCGGTGACGAGAACGACACGGCGAAGCCCAGCAGCGCGAAGGGAACGGAGCATCCGATGGGCGTCGGGTCTGAGTGGGTCACTGAGCAAGAACGCACAGGCTGGCTTGCCATCGACGCCGGCGAAAACAGTCAGCGCCCCCTCAAGACTGGCCCGGCGGGCAGCTCGTCTGAGCCATGCCGGGACGCCGTTCGGACAGATCCAGTCCAGCCTGCCGACCCGTACGTGATATCCGTCCACGGTTCCCTGGATTCCGTATCCATGTTGCTCGTCCACGTCGATCGGCATCGACAGCTCGAGGCCCCGAGTTCGGGCGTGGCTGACGATCGCACCAGCGAGAACGTGTGGCGACACCTGATCGAGACTGGCCGCCAGTCGAAGGCACCGATCCGCATCGAACTGATCGGACACGATGTCAGACACCACAGGGTGTCCCAGGGTCAGAGTGCCCGTCTTGTCGAAGAGCAGGATCTCGCCGGTGGCAAGCTGCTCCAGGACTGCCCCGCCCTTGACCACCGAGCCGCAGCGAGCGGCTTGCGAGAGACCGGACATGATGGCAATCGGAGCAGCCAGCAGCAGTGGGCAGGGAGTCGCGACCACCAGCACGGCAACGGCGCGAACCGGATCGCCCGACCACCACCAGGCACCACCTGCGAGCACCAAAGTGATGGGCACGAAGAGCGCAGCAAACCGATCGGCCGTCCGAACGAAGGGAGCTGACGATGCCTGCGCCTGCTCGACCAGTCGGACGATCTGGCTGTAGGTGGAGTCAGCAGCCAAGGTGGTGGCAATCATTTCGATCGGTGACCCCGCATTGACTACCCCGGATCGGATATCGTCACCGGTTGGCCTTGCCGCCGGCTCCGCCTCGCCGGTCAGAGACGACTCGTCGAAGGATCCGCCGCTGACGAGTCGGCCGTCGACCGGTACGACCTCGCCAGAAGCGACCAGCAAGCGGTCACCTTGGCGGACGTCCTCCACCGAAACGGTTTCGATAGTTCGCTCGAGAACGCGCCGAGCCGTTCGCGGAGCCCTGCTGACCAACGACGTGAGCTCACGTTCTGCGCGCGACTGGGCCGTTGCCTCCAGCAGCCGGCCGGTCGTCAGCATCATGGTGATGATGGCCCCGGCAAACGCTTCGTCCACCAGCAAAGTGCCCAGAAGGGCAAGCCAGGCAACGACGTCGACGCCGATCCGCCCGGCCCTGATCTCCTGGGTGAGCCACACCGACGACAGCGCCAAGCCAAAGGCGGTGGCGATCCACCAGGCGATCACGGCGACATCGGAGGCACCGAGCACGGCGCCGAAGATCCCCACCGTCAAGAGCAGAGCAGACACGACGAACGACCAGTGCTCAGGTCGAACCGCCCAGCGCTTCACATGTTCAGCGTAGGCGCCGTGACCACCAGGTGACCGAGGCCAAGGTCCCGGTCAGTCGACCTCGCCGGCCGCCCGCTGACCAGACTCAATCGCACCGTCCACGTACCCGGTCCACGCAATGGCCGACTCAGATGATGCCCAGTGAATGAGCCCCACCGGCTCTCGTAGAGCTGCTCCGCACGACGTCCAGCCGCCCGGTCGCATCACACCCGAGTACCCGCCCCCGATCCAAGACGCTGCCCCCCAGTCGCGATCGAAGTAATCGATCGGTTCAGGGATGTCGGGCCCAAAAACCCGGGCAACATGATCGAGGAAGAGAGCCCGACGTCGGCAGGATGCCTCTGGACCGAGAGAACGGTCACCAAAGTCGACGGCAGCCTGCGCCGAAAGAAAGGTCGCTAACACCCCTTCATCGACGTCCGGCTGACTGTTGTCGACCACGAAAGTGAATGGGCCGTCGTCGTCGGTCACTAGGCCGGACCACCCGGCGTCACGCCAGAAGGGTCGGTCGAAGACCACTTGGACCTTGACCACGGACCCCATCGGCATGGCGTCCTGCAACCTCTGGTGTGCGGGCGGCAGCGCAGGAGCAAACGAGATCGTGCGCCAGCCCGAAGGTGGAACGGCCACCACCACT
>JBDTTS010000029.1:0-14065 GCA_039930525.1 Actinomycetes bacterium
CAAGACGCGGCTCGCAAGGAGGGCCGAAGGCACGTCTTCAGGTGCGCGTGACCGGCAGCCCCGCGGCGGCCAGGCTTCAAGCCACCGAACACGTCGGTGGTACCCACGGCGATCTCTCGCAGGCTCGCAGCCGCCCAGGTCGGCGAATAGCCTTGCTGGCACGTCAGAATCACTTCTCGTCGCTGGTCTGGCCAGGGGAGCCGATGTGACCCCTAGGGTCCAAAGGTCATAACACGACGTGCTGTCCACGACCTCGGCATCCGGAACGATCCGCAGGCTGCCCGCTGGCTCTTCGGGCGCATGTCCGGGCACCTATAGAAGGCGCCTCAGCGGATCGCCTCGCTCGTCTGCGGATCGGCGCGGTCTCATTGGGAGGCGAAGCGCTTGAGACGTTCGAGCATCGCGTCGAGGACTGAACTGGCCAGATCCGTTGCAAAGATGTTCTGCGCGTGGGCAGAGCCTGGTACGAGCTCCACCGCATTGTCGTCACCCGGTGAAGACTCGGCCAGCTCTGTTGACACGTTGGCGACGGGCTCGTCCGTGCTCGCGATGAAGAGCTTGGGTTCGTCCCCGAGCCCGTCGACGACTGCGTTGGGCGACAGCAGGATCAGTTGGTCGGCCAGACCCGGTTCCTGGCTCGCGAGGTCGAGAATGGCATCTGCCCCCGCACTGGCACCGACGAGCGCGACATCAGCGATGCCCTCTCCCTGCAGCTGCTCTACGGCGTCGCGAATCGAATCAGGGTCGATGTTCTCGACCGCGATCACCGTCGCTCCTTGGTCGGCGATCGCCACAGCCTGCTTCTCCCAGCTGGCCGCGTCGAAGGCAGCGCCGTGCCCAAGTACGACTCCGTAGTCTCCGTCGCCCCATCGCAGCGCAGCGGATCCTGCAATCGAGATCGACTCCCCTGGGGAGTCGCCCGCCACTGCGGTGCTGCTCGTCTCCGAGGAGTCTCCGCAATTAGCGAGAGCAAGGACGACGGAGAGTGCCAGTGCTGTACGCGCCACGATTCCGAGCATGCCCACGACTCTAGGTCGTCATAGTTTCGGCAGTTCATACAAGCAGGCGACGGCTCGGGTCTGCCACCCACGTCTCTCAGCCCAGCGCGAAGGAGGTGCGCTGGAAGGCCTGCTGGGCGGCTCTCATCGTCCCTTCATGTATCCGACCTGCTGTGAATGCTCTGGGATCTGTAGAAAGCCGACCCGGACCCTTCGGTCATGGGAGACACGATGCGAATCACCCAGCCCAAGGATGGCGGCGCTGCAAGGTGCGACCGATGCCGCTTTGGCTGAGACCGGACCAGGCAGCGTGACCGGTGCCGAGGTCGGCGACGCGGAGAGCTACTACGAGGTAGAAGTCACTCTTCCCGCACTTCAGCGGATGCCGTGGCAGCCTCGATCGCCAGCGCGGCGCCGATGAGAGCGAGGTGGGAGAACGCCTGTGGGAAGTTGCCGACCATCTGCTTGTTCACCGGGTCGTACTCTTCAGAAACCAGTCCGACGTCGTTGAGGAGCGCCACGAGGCGATCCATCAGCTCGATTGCATCGTTGAGCCGGCCGCACCCGGCGTAGGCGCTGACCAGCCACCACGAGCACGCGAGGAACGGGTTCTCCTCACCTTCGAGGCCGTCGACGCCGGTGTCGGTGCGGTAGCGCAAGAGGAACCCGTGGTACAGCAAGTCCTCCTCGACCGCGGCGACCGTGCCGAGAACTCGTGCGTCGTTGGCCGGCAGGAACCCGACGGAGGGGATGAGTAGCAGGGACGCGTCGACCGCCGTGGTGTCGTAGTGCTGTGTGAAGGTGTTGCGCTCGGGGTCGTATCCCCGTTCCAACACCTCCGCGTGCACTGTGTCGCGCACCTCGCGCCAACGCTCGACGTCACCGTCGAGCCCGTACTCCTCGACGCCACGCACCGCGCGGTCGAAAGCCGCCCACACCATGACCCGGGAATGGGTGAAGTGCCGCGTCGGCCCCCGGATCTCCCACAGGCCGTGGTCCGGTTGGTCCCAGTGATCAGCGAGGTCGTCGACGAGCACTCGCTGGACTGCCCACGTGTCGGGTGACTCCTCGATGCCCAGGCGCCGGGCCTCCTCGAAGGCGATCATCACCTCGCCCAGGACGTCGCTTTGACGTTGGTCTACCGCACCGTTGCCGACCCGCACCGGGCGCGACCCGGCATACCCCGGGAGGTGGTCGAGCTCGCGCTCGGCGAGCTGTCGCCCACCGTCCACGGCATACATGATCTGAAGGTCAGCCGGGTCACCGGCGACCGCTCGCACCAGCCAGTTGCGCCAGATGCGGGTTTCCTCAAGGTAGCCAGAGGCAAGAAGAGCCTCGAGGGTGAGCGAGGCGTCACGCAGCCAGCAGTAGCGGTAGTCCCAGTTCCGCGAGCCACCTGGATCCTCGGGAAGACTCGTCGTCGGTGCCGCGACAATGCCGCCCCGGAGCTCGTCCGTAAGGAGCTTCAGCACGAGCAGCGAGCGGATCACCTGGTCCTGGTACCTCCCAGTGTGAGAGCAGTTGTCGACCCATTGGCCAACGATCCGTTGGGTCTCCTCGATCCGCGAGTCGACGGAGAGGCGGTTCGGCACGGGCTCCCACGAGGGGGCCCAGGTCATCGAGAACTCCAGGCGCTCGCCGGCCCGCACCGTGAACGTGTCCCGGTGGACGTGGTCCACGGCGGAGGGCAGCCGCGTGCCGCGCAGGACGAGCATGTCCGGACCAGCGATCGCTCGGATGACGTCACGTCCCTCGTCGTCACTCACGTGGGACACCCACGGGATGACCTTGCCGTAGTCGGTGCGCACGATCCACTCGTGCAGCATCTCGACCTCGCCCTCCAGGCCCTCCACCCCCCGGAGCAAGTCGGCGCGGCCGTCGTTCGCGGGCATCAAGTCGGTCACCCGAACCCGTCCCAACTCCGTCTCGTGGACCGTGTCGAGGATGAAGGTGTCCCCTCGGTAGCCACGCGTGGTACGGGGCTCGGCGGTCGGCCCGAGGAGCCACCGCCCGTGCTCCGGGGTGCCGAGCAGCGCGGCGAAACACGAGGGGGAGTCGAAACGAGGCAGGCAGAGCCAGTCGACCGAGCCCGATCTGCTCACCAGGGCGGCGCGCTCGGTGTCCCCGAGGACTGCATAGTCGGCAATGGGGGTGCTCACGACTACAACTTAAGCCGCGCCCGAAGCGCCCGCACCCGCTCGGGCCCTTCGACGAGCGTTCCACCGCCGGGTTGCTCTCATACCGGGTCACGCGGATGAGGCAGTACGGTCGGACTACTCCGCCCGCCCGTCCACCAGGGGGTTTCATGTCCGTTCTCGTGGCCGGCGTCGACGTCGGCGGTACGAAGGTCGCAGCGGCGGCGGTCGACGGCGAGGACCAGGTCCGCCACGGTCGCAAGCGCCCCACTCCGGGGTCGGCGCAGGAGGTCGTCGACCTCATTACCGAGATGGTCCAGGAGCTGCCGGACGTGACTTCGGTGGGCGTCGGGCTGCCGGGTCTCATCCACGACAACCGAGTGCTGAATGCCCCCAACCTCACCGGCTGGGACGAGCACTTCGACCCGGTGGAGCTGTTACAAGAGGCACTGGGAGTGCCGGTGTTCGTCGGCAACGACGCAGACGTGGGGCTGCTGGGTGAGTGGCAGGCCGGAACCGCCGTGGGGCAGCACGACGTGCTCGGGGTCTGGATGGGGACAGGGATAGGAGGCTCGCTGATCCTGGGTGGTCGTCCCTACCGCGGGGCCACCGGGCTGGCTGGAGAGTTCGGTCACGTCCTCGTGCAGCCAGGTGGCGCGATGTGCGGCTGCGGGCGGCGGGGATGCGTCGAGGCCTACGCCGGCCGCCGCATGATGGGGCTCGCCGCTGAGGCGCAGCGTGCGGCTGGCCGGGACTCCGCGCTGTTCTCCATCATGGCCAAGAAGGGCAAGCCGACCCCCACCTCGAGCGTATGGGGGGCCGCCCTCGAAAAGGGGGACGAGGTCGCGACCGAACTCATGGACGCTGCCGTCGAAAAGCTTGGCATCGCGATCGGCTCGGTCGTGAACCTTCTGGACCCAGATCTGGTGGTGCTCGGAGGAGGGATGGCTGAGGAGTTCGGTCAGGACCTGGCCGACCGGGTGGCCAGGGCGGCGGAGCCGTGGACGATGCACGTTCGGGACGAACGGAAGTACAAGGTGGCGGCGCTCGGCGACAACTCAGGTGTAGTCGGCGCGGCCACGCTAGCTCGAGCCGGGGTCCTCGCCGGCTGACGTTGGGGTGCATTGTCGAGCGTCGACATGCTGTTTGCCCCCGCCGTGACTAGCGTTGCGGCATGAGAGCCATGGCCTATGACGCATACGGATCCGACGACGCCCTGGCTCTGCGGGAGCTGCCAGACCCCAAGGTGGGTCCAGGTGAAGTGCGCATACAGGTCAGGCGCGCGGGTGTGAACCCGGTCGACTGGAAAGTGATGTCCGGCGGTCTCGACGGCCTCATGGACGCCGTCTTTCCGGTAGTCCCCGGCTGGGACGTTGCTGGCACAGTCGAGTCGGTCGGCCTCGACACCCCGGAGTTCGACGTCGGGGATGAGGTCGTGGCGTATGTGCGCAAAGACGTTGTCCACGGTGGAACCTTCGCCGAGCTCGTGACGATGAACGTCCGTGGCGTAGCTCGCAGGTCCCCGGCGCTCAGCTGGGACGAGGCGGGTGGGCTTCCGCTCACCGGACTTACGGCGCTGCAGACGCTCGACCGCCTGGTCGTTTCCGCCACCGATACGGTCCTTGTGCACGCCGGTGCTGGTGGTGTCGGGGTGATCGCCATCCAGATCGCAAATGCGCGCGGTGCCCGCGTGATCGCCACGGCGTCGCCGGCCAACCACGATTTCGTCTCTGAGCTCGGAGCAACGCCGGTCGCCTACGGCGACGGCGTCGTCGAGCGCATCCGCAAGGTCGCGCCGGACGGTGTCGATGTCGTCGCTGACTTCGTAGGCGGGGTTCGCGACGTCACGATGGCGGTACTGGCCGCGGGCGGGCGGCATGCCTCGATCGCCGACGCGACGGTCCTGGAGACCGGAGGCTCTTGGTTCTGGGTGCGGCCTTCGGCCGCGGGCCTGAATGAACTGGGTCGGCTCGCAGATTCTGGGCAGCTACGTGTCCCAGTCGCCGAGGTACTCCCGCTCGAGAAGCTACCCGCTGCGTTCGCGCGTAGCCGCGAGGGTCACGTGCGCGGCAAGCTGGTCATCTCTGTCTCAGGCTGAGGTGACCCGCCGCGGGCGCACTGGCGTCCGTTTCAGTCGGCGATCGAGTCGGCCAGGGCACGCGGCCCGGTGGCAACTTGCGGATGGTCGAGCACCAGCTGAAAGGCCGCGTCTACTCGTCGTGCCTTCCGGATCTCTTTGACCGTGCCGCCGTAGTTGCGCGCTTAGGCTGCGACAGTCTCCTCCGCGTCAAGAATGAACGCCCTTAGTTGGCGCTCAATCGCCACGCGCACCAGATCGGCGGGCCGTGGGGGCGAGCCTCCACGGATGCCCGCCCTAGGACTCGGCACTTAAATGGGAGGACTCCGATGTTTCGTGGATGCGCGGTTTTAGGGGTCAGTCCGGTAGGGTGGCCAGATCAGCTCGTTAAGTTCTCGCCGCGAGTTGTCCGCACGTCGTAGCGCGTGACATCCGCTCCGTGTGTAGCCGCCCGAGTCTTTCGGATCTTCGGCTGTCGGTGAGACACCCGCACAGATAGCGATTTTGACTTGTCTTCCTTCTCTGACGTCGGCGTGCCCGCGCGTCTCACCAGTGTCCTGTCCAACCTAGGTATCGACACCCCCACTCCCATCCAGTCCGCCACTTTGCCTGACGCTCTAGCCGGGCGCGACGTGCTCGGCCGCGGCCGCACTGGCTCCGGCAAGACCTACGCCTTCTTGCTTCCGCTGGTCGCGCGACTGTCCGACGGCAACAGGGCTCGGCCGAAGGCGCCACGGGCGCTCATTCTGGCGCCCACCCGTGAACTGGTCAGCCAGATCGATCAGGCCCTCGCGCCGCTGGCGCAGGCCGCTGGTCTGACCACGCGCACGATCTTCGGAGGTGTCGGCCAGAACCCGCAGGTGACCGCGCTCCGTGGCGGCGTCGACATCGTCGTGGCCTGCCCTGGACGGCTTGAAGACCTGATCAGGCAGGGCCACTGCAGTTTGGCCGCTATCGAGGTCACCGTTATTGACGAGGCTGACCACATGGCCGACCTGGGTTTCCTCCCGGCGGTGCGCAGGCTGCTGGCGCAGACGCCCCGTAGCGGCCAACGGCTCCTTTTCTCGGCCACGCTTGACCGAGCGATCGACACTCTCGTCAAGCAGTTCCTGGTTAAGCCGGTCACCCACCAGGCCGACTCCGCGCAGTCACCGATCAGTTCGATGTCGCACCACGTGCTGCATGTGGAGCGTGAACAGCGCCTGCCGATCCTGGTGGACCTGATCAGTGCGCCCGGTCGCACCGTTGTCTTCACTCGCACCAAGCGCGGAGCGAAGGTGCTGGCCCGCCAGCTCAACAAGAGCGGCGTACCAGCGGTAGAGCTGCATGGAAACCTCGCCCAGAACGCGCGCACCCGCAACCTCGAAGCGTTCCACGACGGTCGAGCGACGGCGCTGGTTGCCACCGACATCGCCGCACGGGGGATCCACGTCGACGACGTGGCCCTGGTCGTCCACGCTGACCCCCCGGCCGAGCACAAGGCATACCTGCACCGCTCAGGGCGAACAGCCCGGGCGGGCAACTCCGGCACGGTCATCACCATCGTCACCAGTGACCAGGTGAACGACGTCCGCCAGCTCACTCGGGCGGCCGGCATCGCACCGACGACGACCCGGATCAAGGGCGCGACTCACTCAGTGCTGGCAGAGTTGGCTCCTGGTCAGCGTGTGCTGTCCGGTCCGATCGAGGGCCTCGCGCCGGCAGCCTCGGCGTCGCGACCCGCGAACTCGGCCAAGCCGCGCCCCCGCAACCGCCGGCGTAACCAGCAACGCGTCGGTGGCGCGGTCTCTGGCACGTCGAAGTCGACGCAGGACGCGGGGCAGAAGAGCGCGTCCCGGCGCACCCCGCGCCGCGCGCCTGGGCGCCCGAGCTCCCAGGGCAGCCACAGTGCGTCCGCCTTCAGCGCCGGCCGCCGCTGAGGAACCCGCTCCGCGCAGCTCGACAGCGACGTTTGAAGCGACTTCGCCCCGACTAAGTGGGGAGTGACGTTTGGCGCAGCTTGTGATTGCCGAGGATGGGTTCTGGGTAGAGCAGAGGGCAGCGACTCGAAACCCGGAGGAGGCCCGAAATCGCCACAGACAATGAGTCGAGCGTCGGGGACCGCAGCACCGTCGATCGAACAAGGCCCGACTCTGCCACGCAGGTCAGCAGGGGCCCGTGGCGCTACGTGGCCAGCAGGACTTTTAGCGAGTTCCGCCGAGATGAATGCACCGACCTCGCCGCGGCCCTGACCTACTTTGCGGTGCTCTCGCTGTTTCCGGCGCTGATCGCGTTGCTGTCGCTCTTGAGTCTGGCCGGGCAGGGGACCGAGACCGTCGACGCCATTGTGAACATCGTCTCGAACGTTGGGGGTAGATCTGTCGCCGACAGCGTGCGTCCCACACTCGTGTCCCTGAGCCAGACCCCAGGTGCGGGTCTGGCCCTGGTCCTGGGTCTGTCCGTCTCGCTGTGGACTGCCTCGGGATACGTCGGAGCTTTCGGGCGTGCGATGAACAGAATCTGCGGGGTGGCTGAAAGTCGACCCATCTGGAAGCGCCGCCCGGTCTTGCTTCTGGTTACCTTCGTCATGGTGATCCTGGTGGCTGCGGCTGCGCTGATATTGGTTGTCAGTGGTCCTGTTGCGACGGCCGTTGGCCAACAATTCGGGCTCGGATCTACCACCGTCACGGTGTGGGGGATCCTCAAGTGGCCGGTCCTGTTGGTGATCGTCATGTTTGTCGTCGCCTTCATGTACTACAGCACCCCGAACGTCCAGCAGCCCAGGTTCAAGTGGCTCAGTCCAGGCGCCATCGTGGCAACTCTCGCCTGGGTTGTGGCGTCGATTCTCTTCGGTTTCTACGTCGCGAACTTCTCTTCATACGACAAAACTTACGGTTCGCTTGCGGGTGTGATCGTCTTCCTACTGTGGCTATGGATCACGAATCTGGCGCTCTTGTTCGGTGCCGAGCTTGATGCCGAACTCGAGCGAGATCGACAGCTCCAAGGCGAGTGACGGGTGACGGCGCAGGTCTGTTGACTGATGTCTGTCGCGTCGACCGCATAAGACTCTGAACTGCACGCATCCTCACCCAGGTCGTCACGTTCCACCAGATCGGGTATGACGCCAGCTTCATGGTCTAGCCTTTGCCGCCGGGGGCCGCTAACGGAGGGGCATGAAGCGATGACTGGTCATTTGCATACCCGTGGTTTGGACGTGTCGTCCCGGGCCGGCGTGTTGCTGGGTTCTTACTTCACCGGGGCCTCCTATCAGCCGAACCTGCTCTCGCGGGGAACCCGTGACCAGGCATTGATCAGCGGTGTTGCAGCGGCCAGTGCGTTGGGCTGGGGTACGAGCGCCCATTCATTCCTGCGATCCACCGCCGACCGTCTGCCCTGGGCGACCAGGTCGGTAACCGGCCGGATCGCCTCAGGGCTGGTGGTCGACGCCGCTGCCTTCGCGGTGGGCGGCAGCGTCGCGCGTCTGCTTCCTCCGGACGAGCACGAGTCCGGTCAACGAGCCCTTGTCAGGTTGGCGGCCACGAGCACTGCGGCCGCCGCCGCAGCGGGCTTGGGGGCTGATGCCCTGGAGATGCGTCGAAACCGCCCAGGCGGTCGGGCCGTGTCGCTCGTGGCGGCCTTGGCCACGGCTGGCGCTTCCTATGCCTTCACTCGTCCGCGTCATGCAGTGCGCGGCGCGGCCATGTCAGATGACAATCGGGCGCATGAGAACGTTCTGCGCGAAGTGTCCGCCGGTGAGGCCATCGGGTCAGGTGCTGCCATCACGGTGGCCCTGCTCGGCGTGGCTCGCGCCGAGACCGCACTCAGCGGTCTGCTCTCGCGTGGGGCGTCGCACGCGCTGGGCGGCTCGCCTCAGGACCACCGGACAGCCGGCCGCGCAGGCGCTCTCGCTGTCATGGCTGGCCTGGGCTGGAGTGCCGTCACGGCGGTCAACCACATGCTGACCAAGTCAGGGGACGGAATCGAAGCCGATGCTCCGGTCCCCGACCTTCCGGAGGTGACGGGAGGACCAGGATCGCTGATCCCCTGGACCGATCAGTCACGGGAGTCCGCTCGGTGGTTGTCCATGACTCTGCGAAGCGCCGCTATCTCCGATGTCATGGGGGAAAAAGCCAAGCAACCGATCCGCGTCTACGCGTCGCTTGACGCGGCTAGGACCGGCGAGGAGCGGGCAGCTTTGCTGCTCGCCGAAATCGACCGGACAGGTGCGCTAAACCGCTCGGCCTTCGCCCTGTTCTCTCCGACCGGCTCCGGCTACGTGAACTACGTCGCCTGCGAAACGTTCGAGTACCTCACCAGGGGAGACTGCGCGTCAGCAGGAATCCAGTACTCGGTGCTGCCATCGGCGCTGTCGTTGACCAAGGTCGGTCCAGCGACCGAACAGACCCGCATCGTCGTGAACGGCATCGTCGAGCGACTGCTGGCTATGCCCGTCGCCGAGCGACCCAAGTTCTTCCTATTCGGAGAGAGCCTCGGCTCGCAAGTCAGCCAGGAGATGTTCCGTGGGCAAGGAGGAACAGGACCGGATGGGGTCGGTCTGGACGCGGCCGTCTGGGTCGGGACTCCCGCGTCAACCCGGTGGCGAACCGAGCTTTGGGGTCACCGGTCAGTCGCCGATGCGCCGGCTGTCGGCCCCGGCTCGATCTATCTGCCCCGGGCGATCAGAGATTGGAGGGCACTGCCGAAGGGCGAACGGGCCAAGGTCCGGTTCCTTCTGCTGCAGAATGGCGACGACCCGATCCCGAAGTTCGGCGCGCGGGTGTTGTGGAGGCGTCCCGACTGGCTGGGGCCCGAGAAAACTCGTCCGCCCGGAGCGCCGTCGGGAACGCGATGGATGCCGGTGACGACCTTCATCGCCACCTTCGTGGATATGCAGAACGCACTGGTCCCAACTCCCGGTGACTTCGACGAGGGTGGCCACGACTATCGGCGCGAGATACCCGAAGCAGTCAGGACCGTTTTCCAGCTCGAGGCGACCGACGAACAGATGGACCGGGTTCAGAGCGCCCTGCGCCGCCGCGAGCTCGCGTGGGAGACGGCCCGGCAATGGGATGCCGCCGAGGCCAAGCCGACGCCGGACCGAGCAGAGGCAGAGCGGGCCGCGAAGGAGAAGGTGTCCACCTGGACCGGTCACGACGTCGACTCGGCCGAAATAGGGCAGATCATCGCGGGCGAAACCGGCAACGACTGACGAGCTGCCCAGGATTTCGAGCGCATAATCGATGAGTGCTGAGTTCCCTGTCGCCGCAACGGCGTCGGTTCGTGCTCGCGGCCTTGGCGATAGTGGTGGCGCTGGCTGTCATCATGGTGGTCCGTCTGGTGCAGTTGCGGGAGCCCGCTGTGACGCCTGTGTCGCAGAGTGATCCTGGTCCCGTGTTGCTGGTACCGGGGTATGGCGGATCCACCGACGCGCTGCAGGTGCTCGGCAACGCCTTGCGACAGCAAGGGCGTGACGTCACTGTCGTGCGGTTGACGGGGGATGGCACAGGTGACCTGCGCGACCAGGCCGGTGTGCTCGCCGAGGCTGCTGATCAGGTCTTGGCACGCACCGGCGCGTCCTCAGTGGACCTTGTGGGGTTCTCAGCCGGTGGGGTGATCGCCCGCGAGTGGGTGGCCAACATGGGAGGCGGCAACCTGGCTCGTCGCGTTGTCACGCTGGGATCGCCGCAGCACGGAACTGACGTGGCTGCTCTCGCCGCCGGAGTGGCACCCGACTCATGCCCTCCGGCCTGCGAGCAGTTGAAACCGGAGAGCGACCTGTTACGTGGCCTTAACGCCGGTGACGAATCGCCTGCAGGTCCGGTGTGGGTTGCGATATGGACTGCCAGCGATGAAGTGGTCGTCCCACCCGACAGTGGTGCACTTGAAGGGGGTGTGAACTTCTCGGTGCAGAGTGTGTGCGGCGGGGCGGATGTTGCGCACGGAGATCTACCACGCACTCCCACGGTGATTTCGCTGACGTCGTGGGCACTCGGTGATGACATTCCCGACCAACCGCAGGCGGAGGACTGCTGACCAGCCCCGTCAGTCGTTGATGTCCTTCGTCATGAAGTTGGCCCACGCGGCCCCGAGGAAGACGGCAACGTAGGCGAGCTGCAGGCCGGTTCCGCGAACAACGTTGCGCCACAGGATCGGGTCACGAAAGAGGTCGATGAACGACAGCCAATAGCGAGTGGGAAGGAACGGGCTCAGTGAGTTTGCTGCATCCAGGGTGAGCAGCAAACTCGAACCGATGAGCACCGCCAGCGCACCCATGGCCGCCGCTAGCGGCGAGTCGACGACCGTCGATAGGAAAAGCGCAATCGCAGCCACACCGAGCATCGACAACACCGCGTAGGCCAGTGCCAGCGCGGTGCGTACGGCAATCTGTTCGGTGGTCAAGGTGGTGCCGGACACGCTGGCTGATGCTGACTGATCACCTAATAGCAGTGACCCCACAATGAAGGCCGAGACGGCAACCACCAGCACCGTCAACAGAACGAAGGCCATGACGCTGATCAGCTTGGCGGTGAGCAGCCTGGTACGGCCCACGGGTCGAACCAGCACATACCGGAGAGTGCCGGCCTGCAACTCGCCGGCGATGGATTCACCCGCCACCACCGCTACGGCGGTGGGAAGGAAGAGCGGCAGAACAATCGCGATTGCCGCAAGTGGAAAAAGTGTTCCGTCCGACAACACCGCCGACAGAAAGGCCGGGCCTGTTCCGGGGCGCGGGCCGAGATCGGTCAGGGCGAGCAATACGCCAACGAGGGTGGGGAGGGCGTTGATCAGCAGGATGGTGATCCAGGTACGTCTGCTTCGCACCATCTTCTGTAGCTCGACGCCGATCATGAGCGGGGTATCGAATCTGCACTGATCTGGGTGGCGGCCAGCACGACGTCCTCGAGGGTTCGTCGCTCAGGCCCAAGTGCTTCAACGCGAACGCCCGCACGAACCAGGGTCGCGTTGATGGATGAAGGATCGTCAGTCTTTACGAGAAGCCCACCTTGCGTGGCAGTTGCCCCAGGCAGAAGGCGGAGTGCTTCGGAAGCGTCCGGGGTCTTGATTGCAGTACGACCAGTGGGCTTGGTCAATGTTGCGAGGTCGTCTTGCAAGACAAGCCTTCCCTGGTCCAGCACTCCGATCCGTGAACTCATCTGCTCGACTTCGGCGAGCAGATGACTGGATAGGAATACCGTCGTTCCTTGCGCCCGAAGTTCCAGCAAGAGATCGCGGATCTCACGGATGCCCTGTGGGTCGAGCCCGTTGGTGGGCTCGTCCAGGATCAAGAGCTGTGGGGTTCGCAATATTGCGCCGGCCAGACCTAGGCGTTGACGCATGCCAAGCGAGTACGACTTGACCGGCCTTGAATCGACGCCGCCGAGTCCAACCCGATCGAGTGCGTTCTCGATACGCGGACGCCGCGTGCGTCGGCTCCCCGTGCTGTGCATGGAGTCGAAGAGCGAAAGGTTGGCTCGGCCGGAGAGCCGACTGTAGGCAGCGGGGCTTTCGACAAGGGCTCCGACCATCGGCAGCACGTCAGCTCGTGCCTTCGGCATCGGCCGCTGGAGCACCGAGATGTCACCCGATGTCGCGTACGCCAGTCCCAGGAGCATCCGCACAGTTGTCGATTTCCCGGAACCGTTGGCTCCGAGAAATCCATAGATATCGCCTTCGCGAACGTCGAGGTCGATGCTGTCCACCGCAGTGATGGCCCCGAACCTCTTTGTTAGTCCTGCTGTGCGTATCACTCCGCCGCCTAGTTTGTGATCGTGCGGGGTCGGGATCTCGCGCCCTGCAGATCGACGGCTACCGTCTGGAGCGTCTCCGTGGTGACGGTGCCGACGATCAACCACCCGGCATCACTGTTGGGGAAGCGAGTCAACAGAAGGTTTAGGGGACCGGCCGCGAGACTGGGTCCCTCGGTCAGTTGCTCGGCCGTTGGGGTACTGCTGAGTTGTTTGCGCAATGGTGACGCGATGTCTCCCCACAGGGGGATGACAACAACGCGCGTCATTCCCTGACCGTAGTTTCCCACGCTTCGTAGTTGGTCATTTCGTACTCGCTCGAGATCGGCCACAGAGTTGGGTGGTATGACTGGGGCGAAACGGTTTGCAGCGTCCGCTATGTCTAGAGCCTGCTGTTGTCGCATGATCGCCCCCCGCGGTGCCTGGAACGCGAACACCCTGGCTTGGGACTTGCCTGGCACGAAATCCAGGAAAGTCGATGAGAGGTCGGCGTTGTCAGCGCCGACACCATATATGGCGATGCGCAGCGGGACGCCGGTCTCCACGTCTCCCCAGACGTCGACGTGGTCGATCCTCGAACGATCGTCGGGTGCTCGCACTCGCAGCCCGAATGCGGCTCGCCCGGCGATGCGGGCACCGGGGATCGCGGCGGTGTCGGCTACGTCAGCCTCGTTCAGGAGGAAGCGCGCCAGTTCTGGCGGCAGCAGGTCAGTGACGCGCGGAAGGCGGACCGAAGACTCCGGCGCAGTGGTCACGTTGGTGCCTTCGTACTCCCAACTCGTCAGGCGTTTCCCTTGTCGTACCAGGTCAACCTCACCGGTTGCTGACACCTGATCGACACGCCAAATCTCGGGACTGTCCCACCAGACGCGCAGCCGGGTGCGTTCGCCGAACAGCGGCCCCAGTTGATCGAGTTCGTCGCTGACGGGCAGCTGGAGCGTGCCGAGTGACTCCACGTATCCGGAGTATGAGGTGTTCTGTGAGGACTGCATCAGTGTGAGTTGATCGACTACGGATGTCCCTTCGGTAGACACTGGGAGGGATCGCAGCGCCAGCGGTGTGCCGATAGCGAGTGCGGTCGTCAGCGCAACGATCGCCCATCGATGAAGTGCGTTCACCTCATGAGCCTAA
>JBDTTS010000030.1:0-14064 GCA_039930525.1 Actinomycetes bacterium
CAATGGCGGTCGAGAGCCGGTCGAAGATGCGCCTGATTCGCTGCGAGGCGTACGCGACCGAGAACTTCCCAGCGGCCTGGGCGGGCGGGCGCCGTAAGGCGATGACCTGCCTCGTTTCAGTGACTGGCAGGATCGACGCGTCGCACCCGCGCGTTGAATCAAGAGGAGCTCGCCGTGGCCAACCGTACCTACCGGCTCACTGAAATTGTTGGGACGTCAACTGAGAGCATGGAAGACGCCGTGCGCAACGCCGTGTCTCGTGCGTCAGAGACCCTTCGCCACCTTGACTGGTTTGAAGTCACCGAGATCCGTGGTCAGATCGACGGCGCAGACGTCCGGCACTGGCAGGTAGGCGTCAAGATCGGGTTTCGACTCGAAGATGCCTGACGGCCGACGAACGTCGCGTTAGGACGCTTGACTCACGGTCGACATGTTGAAGTCGGCCACTCGTAGCGTCGGCATCGCCACCCTGGTGAAGAAGTCGCTCCATTCGCGCGGCAACGACACCTCAGTCGCCGATGCGCCGATGACGCGTGAAAGAAGGTCGACCGGGCTCTCATTGAAACGGAAGTTGTTGACTGCACCCACTACCTCACCGCCTTCGACAAGGTAGACGCCGTCGCGTGTCAGACCGGTGAGCAGCAAGGTCTGCGGATCGACCTCACGGATGTACCACAGCGTCGTCAAGAGCAGCCCACGTTCTGTGCTGCCGATCAACTGTTCTGTGGTCGACGTCGAGTCGGCGACTTCAAGAGCGAGGTTGTCGATCATCGGAGTCAGGTGCAGACCAGTTTTGTGTGCGCTGTATCTGGTTTGGCCGAGTGCTGACAGCTGTCCACGATCGATCCATGCGGTTCGGTCGAGCGGAAGACCGTTGTCGAACACTGACTCGGCCGAACCCGAGGCGTGTGCCACGGCGAATGGAGTGCACTCGATTCCGGGATAGAAGGGATCGCTCAGCAGCGTGATTGGGCTCTCAGTCAGACGGTCGCCGACGCGGGTGCCGCCCCCGGGCTTGGAGAACACGGTGCGACCGTCGGCTGCGTCACGGGCAGCCGACGACCAATAGAGGTACACCATGAGATCGGCCACAGCCGCGGGCGGAAGCAGCACCTCGTAGCGACCCGGATCGAGGTCAAGGGTCCGCTCTGCCCAGCCCAATCGGGTGCGCATTTCTTGGTCGAGCGCAGGCACATCGATGTCCTGAAAGTCGCGCGTCGATCGTCCAGCCCAGGTCGAACGACTGCGTCCATCAGATTTTCCGGTCACCTCAACTCGACCAGTCGGCTGGGCGTATCGCTGCCGCAAGCCGGCGCTGTTACCCATATACGTCGTCGTGATGTCGTGCTCGGCGAAGCCGAACAGCTCGATCGAGTCGCTGCGCGCCCGGCCGAACCACTCGCCAAGCGCCGGCGCGAAGCTGGCGAAGACGTCGGGTGAAGTCTGAGCGGGGGGCTTGCCGAAGGAGTCGTGAGCGTTGCCGTCGATGAAGTCTTCGGCGTCCGGGGATGGCTCGGCTGCACGGGCCGCAGCTTCGGCGCGCGTGACGATGGCTGCCACATCGGAGGCATCGGCGACGCTGGCGCTCACGACGCCAGTCGCCCGACCGGATGCGATTCCGTGGACAGCGATCACGGTGACGTCACGGCTGCGCATGACACCGTTGGTGGTCAGTGTGTTGGCGGCCCAGCGCAGGTTGGTCTGCGAGTGCTCGGCGCAGATGACAGCCATGGCGTCGACCGTGCGCTGGGACAGCGCTGCCTCGACGATCTCGTGGGGTTTCATCGCGCACCTTCTGCTGCTGTGTTCAAGATGTTGACTGACGTGAAGGTGGCAGCCGGTGCGCCGTGGCTGACGGGTGCCACCTGTCCAGGTTGCGCTTTGCCACAGTTGAAGGCTCCACCTAAGACGTAGGTTTCAGGGCCACCGACAACGGCCATGGATCCCCAGAAGTCAGTGGTGGTGGCTTGGTAGGCAACGTCTTTCACCTGACCGACGAGCTTGCCGTCGCGGATGCGGAAGAACCGTTGACCGGTGAACTGGAAGTTGTAGCGCTGCATATCGATCGACCAACTCTTGTCGCCGACAACGAAGAGGCCGTCGTCAACAGCCTCGATCATCTGTTCGGTGCTCGGTCCGTCGGTGACCGGCTGAAGGCTGACATTGGCCATCCGCTGGATCGGGACATGGCCGGGGGAGTCGGCGAAAGCGCAGCCGTTGGACCGTTCGTAGCCCACCCGCGAGGCGATTCGACGGTCGAGCTGGTAGCCCACCAGGACACCGTCCTTGACGATGTCAAAAAACTGACCCTCAACGCCTTCGTCGTCCCAGGCAACGGTGGACAGGCCATGTTCGACGGTGCGGTCGCCGGTGATGTGCATGATCGGTGAGCCGTACTGCAGCGTTCCGAGCTTGTCAGGTGTGGCAAATGACATACCGGCGTAGTTGGCCTCGTACCCGAGCGCACGGTCGAGTTCGGTGGCGTGTCCGATGGACTCGTGGATCGTCAACCACAGGTTGCTGGGATCGATCACCAGGTCGTACTTCCCAGGCTCCACGCTGGGCGCCTTGAGCTTTTCGACCAACCATCCTGGAAGCTGGGCGAGCTCACCGGCCCAGTCGTAACTGGTTCCGGTCAGAAACTCCCACCCTTGGCCGACGGGTGGAGCGACCGTTCCCATCGTCTCGAACGCGCCGGAGTCTGCGTCGATCGCCACGGCGTCAAACTCTGGGTGCAGCCGTACCCGCTGCTGCGTAGTGACGGTGCCGCTGAGGTCGGCGTAGAACTTGTTCTCTTTGACGGCCAGCAAAGACGTGTCGACGTGATCAATGCCTGGCGCGCTGAGGAGCTGTCGGCTCCAGGCCTGCAACAGGGCCAGCTTGTCCTCATGAGAGACCGACCACGGGTCGATCTCATACGAAGAGCACCACGTTCCTTGATGCGCGGGCTCTGCGGTGAGGTCGACCGGCTCGGTGTTGACCGGTGCGCTGACCCTGGCCAGGTCGAGGGCTCGCTTGGCGGTGCGGGCGGCTGCCTCGGGCGTTCGCTCGATGTCGGCGGCGAAACCCCAGGTGCCATCCAGGATCACCCGCACCGAGTACCCGACATCCTCGGTGTCGTTGATCCCCTCGACATCGGCGTCGCGCAGCCGAAGCGACGTGCCAAGAATGCGCTCCATGCGAAACGCTGCGTACGTCGCTCCGCCGTCTCGTGCTGTCTGCAGCGCCGCGTCGGCCAGCGACTGAAGAGGTAGTGCGAGGAAGTCGCTGTCGATGCCTCGCTGACCGTTCCCTGTCACCAGGCCTCCCATCTGCCGCTACGAGTGGCGGCCGTTCGATCCGGTGACGTTTGACGTCGTCCTGTGATGGCCGACCCTCAGTGAGTGACCGATCCGAACCTACCTGCCCGCCGCGGATTTTTGTGTAGGCCGATAGCGTTTCGTCCGACTCAGCGAGATCCGGAGCGAGAAGGAGGAGCAGCCGTGGCGCGTTCGGTGCTGGTGACTGGGGGAAACAGGGGGATCGGCTGGAAGGTGGCTCAGGCATTCGTGGCCCTTGGCGACGATGTCGCGATCACCTACCGATCGGGAGAACCGCCACAAGGAGTTTTTGCGGTACGTGCAGACGTCACAGACCCAGACTCCCTCGACGCCGCGTTCGCCGCCGTCGAGGAGCACCAAGGGCCGGTCGAGGTGCTGGTGGCCAACGCCGGTATCACCAGGGACACCCTGCTGCTGCGCATGACCGACGACGACTTCGACGCCGTGGTGCAGACCAACCTCGTCGGCTCCTTTCGGGTCGCCAAGCGGGCGAGCAAGGGAATGCTGCGGATGCGACGAGGACGGCTGATTTTCATCTCGTCGGTCGTGGCAACGCTTGGATCGGCAGGTCAGACCAACTATGCAGCAGCCAAGGCGGGGCTGATCGGCTTCGCCAGGTCAACCGCTCGTGAGCTGGGCGCGAGGGGTATCACTGCCAACGTCGTCGCCCCCGGCTTTGTCGAGACCGACATGACGGCCGACCTGCCGGCTGAACGCCAGGAGCAGATCCGCCAGCAAATCCCCCTGGGCCGCTACGCCACTGCTGAAGAGGTGGCCGATGTCGTGACCTTCCTCGCAGGAGACGGTGCCGCCTACATCACCGGAGCCATCATTCCGGTCGACGGCGGCCTCGGAATGGGTCACTGAGGTCGGCCACCCCCTACGATCACCTCCAGACCCGACTACCGAAGAATGCAGGAGCACGCATGCCGTTGCTGGCCGGAAAGCGCATCCTCATCACTGGCGTGCTCACCGAGGCGTCCATTGCCTTCCACGTCGCGAGGTTGGCGCAAGAAGAAGGCGCCACGGTGGTTCTCAGCTCGCAGGCGCGCACCAGGCGCCTGGTGGAACGCATCGCCAAGCGCCTGCCAGATGGAGCTCCAGTCATCGAGCTGGACGTCACCTCTGACGAAGATCTTGCGGCGCTTCCAGAACGTGTAGGTGAACATGTCGACGGGCTCGACGGCGTCTTGCACTCGATCGGTTTCGCTCCCGAGAGCGCCCTGGGCGGACGATTTCTGTCCACCGAGTGGAGTGATGTTGCCATCGCGCTTCAGATTTCGGCGTTCTCGCTGAAATCGCTGACCGTCGCCTGTCGACCGATGCTGTCGCCTGGATCTGCGGTGGTAGGCCTGACTTTCGACGCGACCGTGGCCTGGCCGACGTATGACTGGATGGGTGTTGCCAAGGCGGCTTTCGAGTCCACGTCGCGCTACCTCGCTCGCGATCTTGGTGGCGAGGGCATCCGGGTCAATCTCGTGGCCGCCGGCCCGATCCGGACCATGGCGGCCAAGAGCATTCCTGGATTCGAGCAGTTCGACGCGATGTGGACCTCGCGGGCGCCCATCGGTTGGGACGTCAACGACCCGGTACCGGCCGCCCGCGGCGCCGTGGCGCTGCTCTCGGACTGGTTCCCCGCAACGACCGGCGAGATCGTGCACGTCGACGGTGGTGTGCACGCGATAGGAGGCTGACCGTGCCCACATTGGTGCTTGTGCGCCATGCCAAGTCGGCATACCCAGATGGCGTCTCAGACCACGACCGCCCGCTCAACGAACGGGGCGAACGCGAGTCTCTGGTGATGGCCCAACGGATCGGCGAGCGTTTCGATCACCTCGATCTCGCCTTGGTGTCGACCGCACGACGCGCCCAGCAGACCTGGACATCGATGAGCGAGGTGTGGCCCGACGTCCCGTGGCAGGATCGGCCAGAGCTCTATGTGGCCAGTGCGGTCAACCTGCTCAGCCAGGTCCGGTCGCTTCCTGTCACTGCCGAAACGGTGGCCATGGTCGGTCACAACGAGGGCCTTGAAGACCTGGCATCGGAGTTGTCGGGTGTGCCGGTCACGATGAAGACCTCGACATACGCCGTGCTCACGTCCGACCAGCCGTGGTCCTTGTGGTCGACCGCTTCGGCTGCTCTTGCGGAGGTAGTGGTCGCCCGATGATCGGCTAACCCTCGCCGTCAGCCACCTCGACCTCCGCCCTACTGATGCCAAGCAGGAACAAGATGGTGTCCAGGTAGGGAACATTGACGGATGCATCCGCAGCGGCTCGCACCATGGGCTTGGCGTTGAACGCGATACCGAGCCCGGCTGTCTGCAACATATCGAGATCGTTGGCCCCGTCGCCAATGGCCACGGTCTGGGCGAGCGGAACACCGCTCTGCCTAGCGAAGTCGCGAAGAGCTCGGGCCTTAGCGGCACGGTCCACCACGGGGTCGATGACTGCGCCCGTCAAGAAACCCTCTCGAACCTCCAGGCGGTTTGCCAATGAGTAGTCGAGGCCAAGTTCGGCAGCCAGATGGTTGGTGACCACGTCGAAGCCACCGCTGACGATTCCGCACTGGTAGCCGAGACGGCGGAGGGTGCGGACCAGCGTGCGGGCACCCGGTGCAAGTGCTACTGACGAGGCGACTTCGTCGAGCGCTGCGGCCTCCAGACCCTCGAGCAGTCGCACCCGACGACGGAGGGACTCGGCGAAGTCGAGCTCGCCCCGCATGGCGGACTCGGTGACTGCGGCAACCTCGGCCTCGCACCCTGCATGGGCGGCCAACATCTCGATGACCTCGCCTTGGATCAGCGTGGAGTCGACATCCATCACCACCAGGCGCTTAGCCCGGCGCTGTAGACCAGCTGGCTGGACGGCGACGTCAAAGCCGACGGCCGCCGCCTCTTCAGCCAGTCGCCGTCTTAGCGTCGGCTGGTTGGCCCCGGAGACGTGCAGCTCGATAGCAGTGACCGGGTAGGCCGCCAGTCGTTCGATGTTCTCGATGTTTCCGTCGCACTCTGCGACCGTTCGGGCGATGCTGGCCATGGCGGCCGGACGTAGCGGCGAGCCGAGCACCGTCACATGGATCTGAGTGGCGACGACGGCGCCTTCTGATGTTGGTCGTCGTTCGTGATGCAGGGTGAGCCCGAGGGACTGAACCACGTCGGCCACTCGGGATTCGGTGGTGGTCAGCGTCGCCGTGCTGTCGGTGGCGCCGGTATGGGCACGAGGATCTGGCACGACCAGCGTGGCCAGAATCAGCTGACCACTGGTCACGACCTGTTCGACGTCGAGCAACAGAATGGGCAGCCCGTCGAGAGCTGAGAAGAGGGCTTGGCTCACCCCCGGACGGTCTGGTCCTGAGACGGTGAGCAGCACCGTCGTTCCAGAGATCGTGACGTCGGTCGGGTGGTGGGTACTGGCGGCAAGTGAGGGCAGGTCGCTCATGACGAGTCAACGCTATCGACGCTCAGTGGCCTCATGAAGGGGGGTGTTCCAGGCAGCGGCATGTGCCTGGCGCGCAGTTCGGGCGAGCTCAGTCAGCGTGGCCCCCCTTGCCTGCATCTCGGTGAGGGTGCGACTACCCCCGTCATCGACCGTAGCCACCTCAACCACCTGCAGAATGCGGCGGCTCCGCAGGGCAAGCCGTTCGGCCCGGTGGCCGGTTCCTGCTGGCATGGGCGTTGGGTCGAACCACTCGTGGCGGACGTCAGACGTGTTCGGGCGCCAGTCAGAAAGGTCGAGTCGGTTCAGCAGGTCGACGCTGCCGTTGAGCGCGTCCAAGAGCTGGCGCTCAGCCTCTGATGCTGACACCACGCTGGCCAGCACGGTCGAATCTGTTTGGTACTCGCGCCACACCAGACCCGGCTCGCTCACCTCGGTCACCAGACCGAGGCTTTCACTCCCAGCAGCCAGCAGCCCGACTCCGCGGTCTAGCACCGAGGTCGAAAAGCGGGCAGGCCCTGGTAGCCCGGCGGCGTCGCCGGGAGCGACTGGCAGGTAGCGCCAGCCTGGAACTCCCTGTCTGCGCCACCGTGCGATCGCAAATGCCAGCGCTATCGGTTCTGACTCATCATGGGGGACGAAATCGGTCAGGGGGGAAGGCCCGTCGAGACCGTTTATGACATCGAGCGTCTGCTCGACGCTGCACACTCCGCGCAGGGCGGCAGAGACCCATGCCGCGGTTGCCGCGGCGTGCTCAAGGCTCTGGATGGACACCTGACCACGGTAGGCCGCATGCCAACGAGGACGCAGGGCAGCACGCGCCGTAGGTTGGCACTGTGTCAGTCATCGACCTGCACGACGTCACCGTGGTGCGCGAAAAGGCGCGCATCCTCGACCAGATCAATTGGCGGGTGGACGAAGGCCAGCGGTGGGTGGTGCTCGGGCCGAACGGGGCAGGCAAGACCACGTTGCTACAGATCGTGGCGGCCCGGCTCCATCCAACGTCGGGTCGAGCAGAAATCCTTGGCGAACGGCTCGGGGCGGTCGACGTCTTTGAGCTTCGACCCCGCATCGGCCTGGCCAGTGCGGCCTTCGCTGAAACCATCCCGCTCGATGAGAACATCATTGATCTGGTCATGTCGGCCGGATACGCGGTCACTGGCAGATGGCGTGAGCAGTACTTGTCCATGGACCGGGCCCGAGCCGTGGATCTGTTGACCATGCTCGGTGCCGGCTCGCTCACTGACCGTCGGTTCGGAACGCTCAGTGAGGGCGAGCGCAAGCGCGTCCAGATTGCTCGGGCGCTGATGACCGACCCAGAGTTGTTGATCCTTGATGAACCGGCTGCAGGCCTCGACCTCGGCGCGCGTGAGGACCTGCTGGGGCGCCTTTCGGCAATCTCCGCCGAGCCCTTCGGCCCCGTGAGCATCCTCGTGACCCATCACGTCGAAGAGATCCCGCTCAACACCACTCATGCGCTCTTGATGCGCGGCGGACGCGTCGTCGCCGCCGGTCCAGTTGCCAAGGTCGTGACGACGCCGTGGCTTACGGCGACCTTCGGATTGCCGTTGTTGCTGTCGGCGCACGAGGGACGCTACTTCGCGCGGGCTCTACTTCCGCCAACACCGTCAGACCAGTAGCCCTGATCCCCAGGGCAGTGCGATCACCTGCACCGGGGAGCCAGCCGCACCGGTGTGACCCGGCGGTATCACGGCAAGTACATCGGCGATGGCAATGCCCGACAGCATGGCCGGGCCACGACGAGTGGTGAGTACGACGGAGCCGTCGACCATCCGCCCGGGGACCAACCGATACGCAGCAGGAGAGGAGTCGACGGCCGTCGCGAGCGGACGCATCACCTGTTCATGCCCGGAGCGTCCCGACTGGGCATCGATCAGTGGCCACGCCAAGGTCACCAATCCCGACACCGCGGCCAGCGGGTTGCCAGGTAGCGCAACAAGCGAACGCTGATCGGGCAACGCCCCCAGCTTCATCGGATGTCCCGGTCGCACGGCGACTCCGTCGACCAGCCATTGTCCCTCCAACGCGCCGAACGCGTTCCTCACGTGATCGGCCGGGCCGCGGGCTGTGCCACCGGTGGTGATCACCAGGTCGGCATCGGCGGCACGGAGGGCAGCCTCAGTGGCCAGTTGCGAGTCTGCGACGTGCTTGACCGAGACCACCGTCGCACCCATCGCCTCGATCCAGCCAGGCAACTGCGGAGCCAGAGCGTCGCGCAGCTTTCCGTCGGCGGGGATCCCGCTGTGTGCAAGCTCGTCACCGAGTACGAGCACGGAAACGCAGGGACGGCGCAAGACATCGACGTAGTCGTGGCCGGCCGCTGCCGCAAGGCCTATCGCGGGTGGAGTCAAGACCTGGCCGACTGACAAAATTTGCTCGCCGGCTCGCACCTCCTCGCCCCTCGGTCGAACGTCGTGACCAGCACTAGGAGCCTGATCGCCGACTCGCAGTTGGCCTCCCTCGACGCGCCCGGTCTCGCTACGCACGATGGCCGACCCCGGTGGTGCGACCGCCCCCGTGCTGATCGCCACGCATTGACCATCGAGCAGTGGCGTGGGTAGTTCTCCGGCCCGAGTGTCTCCGACCAGAAGCCAGGGTCCGGCACCGCGGACCGCCCAGCCGTCCATCGCTGAGGTATCGAATGGGGGTAGGTCGACCAGTGATTTCAGGCTCGCTGTCAGCACGCCCCCGAGCGCGACATCTAGTGGCTGCCGGACCGACGCCTGATGTCGTAGCCCTTGGGCGGTGGCAGCGCGCTGCGCTTCTGGCCACGCCGTGTCCTCGGCGACCTCGGCGTCCTCGGCAACTTCGGGGTCTTCGGGCACCTGAGCGACGCTATCGGACCAACCAGGCTGCGGCGTCGCGCAGGACCGATAGGCTCATTGGTATGCCTGACTGGGGATGGTGGGTGCTTGGAGCGCTGGCGCTCCTGGGCATCGAAGCGCTCACGCTCGACCTCGTCTTCGCGAGCCTCGCCATCGGGGCTGTCGTCGGGGCTCTCTTGGCGGTGGCAGGGGTGCCGGTCCTCGGCCAGGGGATCGCTGCGGTCGTTGCGGCGCTGCTGTCGCTCTTCCTGCTCCGACCGATCGGGCTGCGGCTGCTCAAGACCGAAGGCACCGACACCAACATCGACCTGCTCCTCGGCACTGGTGCACTGGTCATTGAACGGGTCGATGCGCGCAACGGCCGAGTCAAGATCGGTGGCGAGATCTGGTCCGCACGGGTGCAGCGTCCAGAGACTGAGTTTGGCGCTGGCACAGAGTTGATCGTGATCTCGATCGATGGGGCCACGGCGATCGTCGACGTTCCACACACTGAGCCCACTGCCGGCTCGATAGGGGAGTAGCTATGGACCAGTACGCCGGTTGGATCGTCATCGCCATTGTGGCTTTGTTCGCATTGATCGTGTTGGCCAAGGCCATCCGGATCGTCCCGCAGGCCAATGCCGGAGTGGTCGAACGGCTCGGGCGCTACCAGCGTACGTTGGTGCCGGGCCTTGCTCTGGTGATTCCCTTCATCGATCGGGTGCGCCCGCTTATTGACCTGCGTGAGCAGGTCGTCTCGTTCCCGCCCCAACCCGTGATCACCGCCGACAACTTGGTGGTGAGCATCGACTCGGTGATCTACTTCCAGGTGACCGATCCGAAGTCGGCGACGTACGAGATCGCGAACTACATCCAGGCCATCGAGCAGCTCACCGTGACAACCCTGCGTAACGTCGCCGGTGGGATGGACCTTGAGCGCACGCTGACGTCGCGCGAGGACATCAACCTTGGCTTGCGCGGAGTGCTCGACGAAGCCACCGGTAAGTGGGGCATCCGCGTCAACCGCGTCGAGCTCAAGGGGATCGACCCGCCTGCGTCGGTCCAGCAGGCGATGGAGATCCAGATGCGCGCTGAGCGCGAGAAGCGGGCCACCATCTTGACCGCCGAAGGCGTGCGGCAGTCGGCCATCTTGACTGCTGAAGGAGCGAAGCAGTCGGCGATCCTGAAGGCCGAGGGAGACGCCCGCGCGGCGATCGTCCGAGCCGAGGGCGAAGCGTCGGCGATCCAAACTGTCTTTGACGCGATCCACCGCGCCGACCCTGACCCCAAGCTCTTGGCCTACCAGTACCTGCAGATATTGCCGCAGATCGCCAACGGTCAGGCGAACAAGATGTGGATCCTGCCCGCCGAGCTGTCGAGTGCTGTCGCGCAGCTGGGCCAGGCGTTCCACAACCCCTCTACGCCGGCCTGAACCACGGCTGCCTGAGCCCTACAGCCGGAACTACGGCGCCTCAGCCTGCGGCACCGGCTCGCCGAAGCGCACGGCCAGCTGGCCGGCAACGCGCATCACCATCAGGACGTACCAGTCGGCGTGGTTGTAGCGGTAGATCGCACCGTAGAGAGCCCGTGGGCCGCCGCCCGCACCGTTGGCGCACAAGTAGTTCGTCGCGCTGTAGATGGCGTCCGAGGGGTTCCAGATGTCGGCGATTCCGTCGCCGTCGCCGTCCACTGCATACGCACCGAAGGTGCTCGGCAAGAACTGCATCGGGCCCATCGCCCCTGACGACGACGGCCCGGTGTTCGAACCATGCCCGCTCTCCACCTGTCCGATGGCGGCCAGTACGGGCCAAGGGAGGCCTGGGCAGGTTGCTGCCGCGGCCTGGTAGAGGCGGAGGTACGACTTGGGAATTCCGCCGGCCGTCGCTTCGCTTGACGCGCTCGATGCTGCTGCTGCAGCTGCCGCCCGCTGGGCGTCAATGCGCGCTTGCACCCTTTCAGCGCGTGCCAAGTCGCGTGCCTCAGCATCTAGGGTGGCGAGGATCTCCTCCTGCTCAGCAAGAAGTGAATCCATGCGCGCGTACGCGCTCTCGACATCGGCAACGGTGTACATCGTTGCTTTGGTGCCGCGCTCCTGCCGCTTCGCGAATGTGGCGCTTTGGAGCGCCACATCATGGGTGAACTCCGATCCCGTGGCCAGCAGGTCCAAGACCTCGCTCGACAACTTGAGCCGGGCAGCCAGGGCGCTAGGGCTGGCGGACTCCAGGAGGTTCTCGACCATGGCCAGCGAGCCACCTGACTGCTCAAGAGCGCGGATGGCGCCCACTCGATCCTGTTCGGCCAGCAGGGCAGCCCGGGTTGCGGCATCGGCCGCGGCGTCTGCGGTGACCTCTTGATTGACTGCCTCGGCCAGCCCGCGCAGAGTCGTCCGGTATTCAGTCCGGGCGATGGCTACCTGCTTCTGTAGTGCCGCAACCCGTGCTGACGCGTCATCGGCTCGCAACTGTGCCTCCTCGGCGCTGTCGGCGCCTGCGGATCCCGCGAAGCCGGTCATCACCACCGAGGCCACGCAGATCACGACAACGTGACGCCACCGAGCAGCATCAGCCACCCGGTGGCGCAACTGGCGCGACGGGCTCATGAGGATCCATCGGCAGTGCAGAGGCGCGGCTTGATTCCCCGATGGTGGGCGACCACTCCTCGCGTGAGAGCCGCCGCCTAGCATTGGCCCCCATGGTCTGGTGGGAGTGGCTGGCGGTCCTGAGCGCCGGGGTTGCTGCCGGCGGTATCAACGCCCTGGTGGGCTCCGGCACGTTGGTGACGTTCTCCACCTTGATTGCGCTCGGTGTCCCACCGCTGACTGCCAATGTGACCAACACGGTGGGACTTGTCTCTGGGTCGGTAGCCAGCAGTGTCGGCTATCGGCGCGAGCTCTCGACTCAGCGACCACGGATGGCCCGGTTCGTCCCTGCCTCGATCCTCGGCGGGCTCACTGGGGCCATCGCGCTGCTCGTCCTTCCGGAGTCGGCCTTCGACGCCATCGTCCCGGCACTGGTCGGTCTCGGCATCGCGCTCGTTGCGCTTCAGCCGTGGATTGCCAGGCACCTGGCCGTTCCCCACGACACGCATGCCCTGGGTGGTCCAGCGGCCTGGATCGGCGTGTATCTGGTCGGGATCTATGGCGGGTACTTCGGTGCTGCCCAGGGTGTCTTGCTCATCGCGATCCTGGGCGCCCTGGTCGACTCACATCTTCAGCGGGTCAATGCGCTGAAGAACGTTTTGGCGGCTGTCGTCAACGCCATCGCCGCCGTGGTGTTTATCGTGCTGGCGCCGGTGGACTGGTCGATCGCGATTGCATTGATCGCAGGATCGACGGTGGGTGGCTTTGCCGGTGCACACTACGGTCGCAGACTTTCACCGGCAATCTTGCGCGGCTTCATCATCGTTGTCGGCCTCGTCGCCCTTGCGGTGTTGTTGTGGTAGTCGATATGTGTCGGATTGACGATCCCGACGACCCGCGGGTCAACGACTACCGAAGTCTGACCGACGTAGGGCTGCGACGACGCCGTGAACCACAAGAGGGCCTCTTCATGGCCGAGAGCCACCAAGTCATCGCGCGCGCGATCACGGCGGGGTATCCGGTGCGCTCGGTGCTGACGACGCCCCGGTGGCAGCCGGTTCTCCACCAGTTGGCCGACGACCCGGCCGTCGGCCCAGCGCTCCAGAACGCATCAATATTTGTTGCTTCCCCGGACGTCGTCGCTCAGGTCACCGGCTACCGAGTGCACCGCGGGGCTCTCGCCGCGATGAGCCGCCTGCCTCTGCGGCCAGTGTCCGATGTCCTTCGTGGCGCCTCACGTGTCGCGGTGTTTGAGAACATCGTCGACCACACAAATCTGGGGGCTGGGTTCAGGAGCGCCGCTGCTCTTGGAGTGGACGCCGTCCTGGTCACGCCGGAGTGCGCTGACCCGCTCTACCGACGCGCCGTGCGGGTCTCTATGGGCGCTGTATTCGACGTTCCCTGGTCACGTCTGACTTCGTGGCCACAGGACATCAATATGTTGAAAGCAGAGGGCTACACCGTGGTAGCTCTGACTCCGGCAGAGGATGCTGTGAGTCTCGACGACTTCGCGGTGGTGGAGCATCCAAAGCTGGCTCTCGTCCTTGGGACCGAGGGGCCCGGAGTCACACCAGAAGCCCAGTGTGGGGCTGACTTTCGCCTTCGGATCCCGATGGCTGGGGGAGCCGATTCGCTGAACGTTGCGGCAGCGGCAGCCGTCGCGTTCTACGCGACACGTCGCTGAGGCTACTGACCGAGAGCCACCTTCAACGGGTGCAGAGATGCCAGAGCACCTCGCCGGCCTCGTCGCTGGTGACGTGGTGGTAGTCAAAGCCAAGCTTCGCAAGGACGCGTAGTGAGGCTTTGTTCCACGGCCGCACTGTTGACCATATGCGGTTCCGCCCCGTGGTGAAGGCGGCGTCGAGCAGCGCCTTGGATGCTTCGGTGGCGTACCCATTGCCGTGCTT
>JBDTTS010000031.1:0-13820 GCA_039930525.1 Actinomycetes bacterium
CGCCGATTTGTTCGAGCCCTTTGACGTCGTGGACGTCACCCGGCAGCGCCGGTGCAGACGTGAGGGCAACATCAGGGTGCGCCCCGGTGAACCGGGTCAGTAGGTGGCGTTCGCGGTCCCTGACGCGCATGGTCTCGCCGTGCAACCGCAGAAGTGCGGCCGTCAGCGCGTAGTGAGTGAGTCCGTCCAGCCCATCGAGCTCGTCGAGCTCTTCGGCGGCTCCTTCAGCTCTCGCGGCTGAGACGTCAGGCGCCTCGGTGGTGTGTACGCGATTGAGGATGAGTCCAGCGAGAGGCATGGCGTCCTGCTGCAGTCGCTCGACGAAGAAGGACGCCTCACGCAGCGCGTCGGCTTCTGGCGCAGCCACCACCAGGAAGGCGGTACCGGGGTTTTGGAGCAGCGCATAGGTGCGCTCAGCGCGTTCACGAAAGCCGCCAAAGACTGAGTCAAGCCCGGCCACCAAGGTCTGCAGATCGTTGAGCAGCTGGGCGCCAAGAACCTTGTTGAGCGAGCTGGTGACCAGGGTGAACGCTCCTCCAAAGACCTTCATGTACGCCTTGCCCCCTGCCTTCGCCGGTGCAAGCAGGATTCGAACAAATCGCCCGTCGAGGAACGAGCCGAGGCGAGCGGGTGCATCAAGAAAATCGAGCGCAGAACGGCTGGGCGGGGTATCGACGATGACAAGGTCCCACTCACCGGTTTCGATGGATTCTCGATGGAGTTGGCCCAGCTTCTCCATCGCCATGTACTCCTGCGTGCCAGCGAATGAGCTGGACAGCGATTGGTAGAGCGGGTTCGCCAGAATCTGCTCGGCCCGCGCGGGATCGCCGTGCTGCTCAACGATCTCGTCGAACGTGCGCTTCATGTCGAGCATCATCGCGAAGAGAGCGCCACCGTCTGCCCCGACTGACTCGACCACTCTTGGGGTGTTGTCGAGCTCCTCGAGCCCGAGGGATTGCGCGAGGCGTCTGGCTGGGTCGATGGTGAGGACGCATACTCGCCGGCCGCGTTGAGCCGCGCGCACGCCGAGGCTCGCGGCCGTCGTCGTCTTTCCGACGCCGCCAGCCCCGCAGCAGACGATGATCGTCGTGGCGGGATCGTGCAGAAGTTCATCGATGTCCAGCTGCTGCTTTGTCACCACGGCACCTCGCTCGCAGCTTCGCCCAACCGATCGCTGAGTTCGTACAAGCCAGCCAGATCGACGCCGTCAGCGAGCCAGGGCAGTGCAACGACCGGCTGCCCGATCGCGTTGACCAGCCTGCGCTGGTCCTTCTCGAGCTGCACGCGCTCGGCGTGCGCCGCAGCTTCGCGCATGAGGGCCTCCAGCAGCCCTTCGTGCCCGGTCAGCCCCGCGGCCTTCAAACCAGCGGCGACTGCGTCACCGTCAAGATCTCGTCGCAAAGCGCCGCGAAGCTGTGCCTCGTCGAGGGCGGGGTGGCGGGTCTGGTTGACGACGACAGTGCCCACGGGGATGTCGAGGTTGCGTAGTTCGGACACTGCATCTGCGGTCTCTTGAACTGGCATCTCTTCGAGCAGGGTCACCACGTGAACGGCAGTGCGCGGTGATCGAAGCAGACCCATGATCGAATCAGCCTGTCGGCGGATCGGTCCCACCTTGGCCAGGCCAGCAACTTCGGCGTTGACGTTGAGAAAGCGACCGATCCGGCCGGTGGGAGGAGCGTCGATAACTACGGCGTCGTAGGTGTATTGGTTGCCCTGCCTACGGCGGCATGCCTCGTAGGCCTTGCCGGTCAGCAGCACATCTCTAACGCCGGGGGCGACCGTGGTGGCGAACTCGACAACCCCGACTTTGCGCAGGGCCTTTCCGGCGCGGCCCAGGTGGTAGTACATGTCGAGATACTCGTACAGCGCGTCCTCGGGGTCGATGGCGAGCGCGTAGACGTCGCCGCCGCCCCTGGCTATCGCCACCTTGCGCTCCTCGTACGGAAGCGGAGCAACGTCGAAGAGCTGGGCGACTCCTTGGCGACCCTCAACCTCGATGAGCAGCACCTTCTGGCCACCGGCAGCCAGGTGAAGCGCTAGTGCAGCCGCGACACTGGTCTTGCCCGTTCCACCTTTGCCGGTGACCACGTGCAGCCTCGTCGTGCTGTTCCCTCCCACGTCACTGACACTACGCGCCTCGACGCGGACGAGCCTGCTGTGCTGGTCGGCGGCTAGGGTGACGTCATGACCAAGTGGGAGTACGCAACGGCGCCATTGTTGATCCATGCCACCAAGCAGATCCTCGACACCTGGGGCCAGGATGGCTGGGAGCTTGTCCAGGTAGTTCCAGGCCCGAATGCTGAACAGCTGGTTGCCTACTTCAAGCGGCCGCTGGAGGTGTGATGCCCACGCCTGAACAGCGCCTCGCCGAGCTAGGCCTTGAGGTACCGGACGTCGTGGCGCCGCTGGCCTCGTATGTGCCGGCCGTCCGCTCGGGCTCCTACGTCTACACCTCGGGCCAGGTGCCGATGGTGAAAGGGCAGATGCCGGTCACGGGCAAGGTCGGTGCTGAGGTTGACCCCGAAACTGCCAAAGAGTGCGCCCAAGTATGTGCCCTCAACGCCTTGGCAGCGGTGAGCTCGATTACCGGCGACCTCTCAGCGGTGATTCGTGTCGTCAAGGTCGTGGGGTACGTCGCGAGCGATCCGAGCTTCACGGGGCAACCGGGCGTCGTCAACGGTGCAAGTGACCTGCTGGGTCAGATCTTCGGCGATGCCGGTGTTCATGCTCGGAGCGCAGTAGGCGTTGTCGCATTGCCACTGGACGCACCCGTCGAGCTCGAACTGATCGTCGAAGTGGGCTAGTCATGGACGTCGTCGAGACGCTGCTGCCCGGAGTCGGGCGTCGCTACGAGTTCACCTTGGACGATGGGCACCAGCTCTGTGTCGTTTCCACGCGAGACGACTCCTACACGGTGTCGTCGTTCGACTCTGACGACCCAGATGTTGGCCGGACCCTCTTTCGACTTGATGAGGACGAAGCGGTCACCCTGGCTGAGATCTTGGGTGCCCCGCGGATCGCGGTGAAGCTCGCCGACCTCAGTCGTGAGGTGCCCGGCCTGGCGTCTGAACAGGTCGAGATCGTCGCCGGGTCGCCGTACGACGGCCGTTCGTTGGGCGACACACAGGCTCGTACGCGCACGGGCTCGTCCGTCGTGGCATTGGTGCGCGATGACCGAGTAATCGCTTCTCCGTTGCCCACCCAAGATCTCGTTGCGGGTGACGTTCTCGTGGTCATCGGCACGAGCGAAGGCATCGCCAAGATTCGGACGCTGCTCGAGGCGCCGTGAACGTCGAGGGGGCGATGGCCGCTGCGGTCACGCCGGCCATCGCCGATCTTCTGCTTGAGGTCGGTGCGGTGCTTTTCGCCCTGGGCATCCTCGGAGGCGTTGCACGCCGATTCGGTCTGTCGCCGGTTCCGCTCTACCTCGTGGCCGGGCTCTTCCTCGGGGAGGGTGGGGCCGTCACTCTCGACGCCTCGACCGGCTTCTTGGCTGTCGGCGCCGAGCTCGGTTTGATCTTGCTGCTCCTCACCTTGGGCCTGGAGTTCTCGGCGGACGAGTTCTCGAGCGTTCTGCGTCGACATGTTCCGTCCGGTGTCGTCGACCTGCTGCTTAATGCCACCCCCGGTGCTGTCGCTGGATGGATCTTGTTCGACTCATGGACCGCCGCCCTCGTGATGGCTGGCGTCACGTGGGTGTCGTCGTCGGGAATCGTGGCGCGGGTGGTGAGTGACTTGGGCCGGCTCGCCAACCGTGAAACGCCGTCGGTTCTTGCGATCCTCGTCCTCGAAGACATCGCCATGGCGGTGTATCTGCCTCTGGTCGCCGTGCTGGTTGCGGGCGGCGGAATCGTCGAGGTCATCATCGCCGTCTCCGCATCGGTGACGGCTGTGCTCATCGTGGTGCTCGGTTCGCGCCACTTCGGTGACCGGCTGAGCCACCGTCTCACCAACGCCGAAGACGAGCAGGTTCTCTTGCGTGTCTTCGGAATCACTCTGGTGGTGGCTGGTCTCACAACGTTGTTGGACGCTTCAGCTGCCGTCGGGGCGTTCTTGGTGGGGCTCGCCCTCACCGGCAAGGCGGCCGAGCGGTCGCGCGAACTGCTATCGCCCCTGCGTGACGTGTTCGCTGCGGTCTTTTTTGTCTTCTTCGGTCTGTCGATCGACCCCTCCACGCTGCCACCGGTGCTCTTCTCCGCCAGCGTCCTAGCGGTCATCACGTTGGTCACGAAGGTGCTGACCGGTTGGTACGCCGCTGGACGTGACGGAGCCGGGCCGCGTGGTCGCATGCGCGCGGGCCTCGTGTTGGCAGCCCGCGGCGAGTTTGCTGTCGTGATCGGAGGTCTCGCCGTTGTCTCCGGGCTGGAGGAGGTGGGCCCGTTGACCGCTGCATACGTACTGATCCTGGCC
Organism: Actinomycetes bacterium; assembly: GCA_039930525.1. Classification (GTDB taxonomy): domain Bacteria; phylum Actinomycetota; class Actinomycetes; order JAHEKZ01; family JAHEKZ01; genus JAHEKZ01. Next base: position 4,414 of record JBDTTS010000031.1, read on the forward strand.
GTTGCCTCGCCGGTTCTCGCTCGGTTCGCAGATGACATCGCCAAACCCTTCATGCCGAAACCGGTTAACGCGTGACCGGGGCGATGCCGATCCGCCCGGCGGCAACGGTCGTGCTTCTTCGCGACGGGGCTGACGGACTTGAGGTCTGGTTGCAGCAGCGCGCCACCACCTTGGCCTTTGCCGCAGGCATGTACGCCTTTCCGGGTGGTCGCGTCGACGACGACGAGGCCGTCTCCGGCGTCGTGCATGACGTCGCCCAGGAGCGCGGCGTCTGGGGCGACGATGACGAGGCCGTGGTGCGTGCGCACCTGGCTGGTGCGGTTCGCGAGACCTGGGAAGAGAGCGGCGTTGTGCTCGATCCGGTTCGCCTCGTTCCGTGGGGTCGGTGGGTCACTCCACCAGGCGACACCCGCCGCTTCGATGCGCGGTTCTATCTGGCCCGCTGCCCTGCGGACCAAGAGCCTCGACCGCTCACGGGCGAGGTAGCCGCAGGGCGGTGGTTCGTCGTCCGTTCGGCGATCGAAGCCTTCGCCGGGGGGTCCCTTCCCATGTGGCCGCCTACGATTAGCACGTTGACGTCATTGGCGGCGTTCGACGACGTGGCGTCTGCACTCGCGGCCGCACCCATCCACATCGAGGCGGTGACCGAATGATCGAACCGGTGGAAGGCGTCGAACCGCAGCGCGCCCGGTGCGTGAAGGCATCGAATCCGAGTCCGCTGACCCTGGACGGCACCAATACCTGGGTGCTGTTCAAACCGGACGCCGAGCACTGCGTCGTTGTTGATCCGGGACCGGATGACCCGGCCCACGTCGATGCCGTCCTGGCCGAGGTCGAGCGTGCGGGATGCGAGGTGGCGCTGATCTTGTTGACCCACGGCCACACCGATCACTCAGGGGCGGTCGATGCGCTGCACGCGCAGACACAGGCGCCGGTGCGCGCCATCGATCCGGCGTGGTGCCGGGGAACAGTGGCGCTCCGGGACCGCGAACAGATCGAGATTGACGGCCTGGTGCTGCACGTCATAGCGACGCCGGGCCACACGTCCGACTCGGTCTGCTTCCACATGCCGCGTGACGGAGCTTTGCTGTCGGGCGACACGATCTTGGGCGAGGGCTCGTCATTGATCGCGTGGCCGGACGGACGCGTCGGCCCCTATCTCGAGTCGTTGAATCGGCTGCACGACCTCGCAGCTGAAGGTGCATCTCTGACGCTGCTTCCTGGCCACGGAGAGCTGGTGCTCTGGGGCCTGCCAGCGATCAACACGCTGATCGCCCACCGGGTGAAGCGCCTCGAGCAGGTAGCCGATGTGCTCGACGCGGGAGCGGCAACTGTCGGTGAGGTGGGGGCCGCCGTGTACGGCTTGCCTGCCCCCGCTCTGCACGACGTGGTCATTGCACAGGTGAAGGCACAGCTTGAGCATCTGGCGGCCGGCGGAAACGCCCGTGCAGCCGATGCCATGAACCGCTGAGGTCGGGTCCTAACCCGCCCGGCGGGTGACGCGTTCGGCGTCCAGCAGGATCACCGAGCGGGCTTCGAGGCGAATCCAGCCTCGTGATGCGAAGTCGGCGAGCGACTTGTTGACCGTCTCGCGCGACGCGCCGACGAGCTGCGCAAGCTCTTCTTGAGTGAGGTCATGTGCGACGAGCATGCTGCCGTCGGGCTGGGGCTGGCCGAACTTCTCGGCCAAGTCGAGCAGCGCTTTCGCGACGCGCCCTGGCACGTCGCTGAACACAAGGTCGGCCATTGCCTCGTTGGCGCGACGTAGGCGTTGGGCCAAGGCCTGCAGCAGCGCCTCGGCGACCTCTGGGCGTCCGGTCAACCAGGGGCGTAGATCACGTTGGCTGAGCGAGAGCAGTATTGAGTCGGTCACGGTCGTTGCAGTGGAGGTGCGGGTGCCAGGATCGAACAGCGACAGCTCACCAAACATGGCGCCTGGGCCGAGAACGGCCATGACCTGCTCGCGGCCGTCGCTCGAGGTCTGGCCGACCTTGACCTTGCCGTCGACGATGATGAAGAGCCGGTCGCCGGGCTCACCCTCAGAGAAGACGACGTCGCCCCTGGCTACGGTCTCTTGGTTCATCGTCGCGCGAAGCGCGGCGGCTGCGGCGTCGTCAAGCGCAGCGAACAACGGTGTGCGCCTCAACACGTCGTCGTCCACACAGTCACCTCCGGTCGGCATCGGTCCACACCGTAATTGGTGACCGACGTTCTGCCCAGGCTAGGGGAGAACGCCCGCGCGCGGGGGATTGGGACAGCGCAGCCGCTGCGTAGGGAGTCAGCTGAGCCGGTCAGGAGGCACCGGTAGAGCGAGCAGCGCGAGACTGGGTTCTTCGTGGTAGCGCGCGATCAGCTCACTGGTAGTGCCGGAGAGCCGCCGGTGCAGCGCGGCTCGGTATGCCGACAACTGGAGCTCAGCGAAGGCGAGGTCCTTCTTCAGCGCCGTCACCGTCTCAGGCAGGTGGGGGTCGGCCTCGCGAGCCCAGAGACCCTCAAGGTCGGGAAGTGGGGGGACGTCGTCGACGGGCATGACCTCGACCAGCGCGCCACGTCCTGGGCCGACGCGGGTCTCGGCCAGGGCGAGACGAAGTCGCTCCAGCCGGACGCTGTCGTCGTCGCCGCCTTGCAGCTCGATGAGATCCATCCTGGCCTGGATCAGACGACGCCAGTAAGAGACCCGATTCTCTTCTTGGCCGAGGTTCTTGCGCTGTTCGCGGAGCGCTTTCAGTGACACATTGGCGAACTCAGGGCTGCGCTGCGGAACCTCGCGGGCGCCTGCCCGCGTGGTGCGTTCCTTAGCCCGCGTTGTCATCGTTGGTCCTCTCACGGTCCCCGAACTTCGTATGGTCCGGATCGTCGGGCCTTGGTGAACCCTTGAGGAGGCGTCACCCGTACGGCTGACGTCTGAGGGCGCGCCTAGGCTTACTGGGTGACAACCCCCCGGATCCGGCGCTCGCAAGCCAGCTGGGCGTCTGAGACGCCGACTGGCCTGGTTCGGCGGGCTCGTAGGACCTATCGAGAGCTGGGCGAGCTCTATCCCGACGCCCACTGCGAGCTCGACTTCACGACCCCCCTCGAGCTGCTGGTGGCCACGATTTTGTCTGCCCAGTGCACCGACAAGCGGGTCAATCTAGTGACGCCCGCCCTCTTCGCGACCTATCCGGATGCCCAGGCGTACGCTGCGGCCGACCGTGCGACGCTCGAAGAGATGATCCGATCCACCGGCTTCTACCGGGCCAAAGCCCACTCCATCCTCAATCTCGGCCAGCAGCTCTGTGACCGCTTCGAGGGTGAGGTGCCCGGGCGTCTGGAAGACCTGGTCACGCTGCCCGGTGTCGGACGCAAAACCGCCAACGTCGTGCTCGGCGACGCGTTCGGCGTCCCAGGTATCACCGTTGACACGCACTTCGGCCGTCTGGCGCGCCGGTTCGGGTGGACGACCGAGACCGATCCCGAAAAGGTCGAGGCCGAAGTGGGTGCTCTCTTTGCCCGCAAAGACTGGACGATGCTGTCGCACCGGCTGATCTGGCACGGGCGTCGTCGTTGCCACGCGCGCAAGCCAGCCTGTGGGGCCTGTCCGGTTGCTCGGCTCTGCCCCGCGTACGGCGAAGGGCCTACCGACCCCGTGACAGCGGCTCGGTTGGTCAAGGACACGTTGTGAACCTGTCGTGCTGGGTGGGACGTCTGTCGGTGTTCGTTGTTCTGCTGGCCACCGCATTGACTGGTTGCGCGACCTCTGACGAAGGGGCAGGTGAACGCGTCGCCCCGAGCGCGTCCACCCCAGCAGCGTTACCTACGAGCGGAGCAGGATCGGTGGGGTCGATCGAGCCCTGCCCGAAGTCGGGCCCCCCAGTTGGCCGCGGCGATGGTGTGCCCGAGGTAGAGCTGCCATGTCTTGGTGCCGGTGAGCCGGTCCAGCTGGCCGGCCTCACCCAGCGTCCGCGTCTGATCAACATCTGGGCCAGCTGGTGCGAACCTTGCCGCGACGAGATGCCCTGGCTGCAGCAGGCGCACGACACTGGTCAGGTCGACGTGCTCGGTGTCGACGCCGAAGACCAGGTGCCAGCTGCAGCGGCGCTGCTCGACGAGTTGGGCGTCACCTTTCCTTCCGTCTTCGACCCGCGCAACGAGTTTGCCCGCGAGGTGCGGGTGATCACCAAACCCACCACGCTCTTCGTCTCTGATGAGGGCGAAGTGGTGTTCGTCCTGCCGGGCGCGTTCGCCTCGTACGACGAGCTGCGCGATCTGGTCAAGACGCACCTGCTGGTCGACCTTCCGTGAGCGCGCCTGAGTGGATGGCGCCGTTGCTCAAGGCGGTGAAGTCAGTGTCGGCCACCGACCTCACGCGATTCCCTGCGCCATCTGATGCCGAGCACCGCTCGGCGGTCCTCGTTCTGCTGGGCGAGAGCGACGGTGACCCCGACGTCCTCTTGATCGAGCGGGCGCACGACATGCGATCGCACGCCGGACAACCAGCCTTTCCAGGCGGTCGGGTCGACGCCGAAGACGCTGACGTGTCTGCCACCGCCCTCCGCGAGGCAGAAGAAGAGACCGGGCTCGATCCGTCGGGTGTCGACGTCCTAGCGGTGCTGCCCGACCTCTTTATTCCACCGAGCGGGTTCGTGGTGACCCCCGTGCTGGGTTGGTGGCGGCGTCCGACACCGGTGTACGTCAAGGACCCGGCCGAGGTCGCCTCGGTGCATCGAGTGGCAATTGCAGAGCTGGCCGACCCCGCCCACCGCGTCCGAGTGCGCCATCCCAGCGGATACGTCGGTCCAGCTTTTGAAGTTTGTGGCCTTCTTGTGTGGGGCTTTACCGGGGGTTTGGTCGATCGGCTGATTCACTTAGGGGGGTGGGAGCGGCCGTGGAGCGAAAGCGCCCGGTTGGTTCCGCTGCCCGACGACCCTGATCGGCCCTGGCCGACGTCCGAACGAGAGGAGGCACCGGAGTGAGCGTGATTGACATCGTGCTGCTCGTCGCGGCCCTGCTCTTTGCGATCACCGGCTGGCGCCGGGGTCTCGTTTACGGACTGTTGTCGCTCATCGGGTTCTTGACCGGAGCAACCGTCGGGCTCTGGGTGGCACCCAAGGTCGTCGACTCGTGGCAAGACGGACTGCCCAAGGCTTTGGTTGCCCTCGCAGTCGTCTTTGTGTGTGCGGCGCTCGGTCAGGTTCTGGTCGGCATGGTGGGACGCCGTCTGCAAGGTGCTGTCACCTGGGGACCTCTCGTCAAGCTGAACAACGTCGGCGGCGCCACACTGTCGGTGTTCACGATGTTGTTGGTCGTCTGGTTCATCGCCGGTGTCTACGCCACTGGAAACCCGAGCTCCCTTGCACGCGACATTCGGCAGTCGCAGGTGATCAGTGGCTTCGATGCGCTGATGCCCGTCGACTCGTTTGTGGTGAGTGGCCAGATTGAGGCGATGTACGACGAGACCGGGTTCCCCACGGTCTTCGCTGGGATGGGTCCTGAACCCATTCAGCCGATCGGCTCGCCAGATGCAGCCATCTTGCGCAACGAGGCGGTCATTCAGGCCGCCGCGCAGACCGTCAAGATCCTGGGGGCAGCTCCCACGTGCAATGCCAGCCTCGAGGGGTCTGGTTTTGCCTTCGGCCCGGGCCGGTTCCTCACCAACGCCCACGTGGTGGCGGGGACGAAGAGCATTCAAGTAGTCCGCGAGGACGGGCAGGCGGCCCCCGGCGAGGTCGTCTACTTCGACCCCGACATGGATCTTGCGGTGATCGACGCCCCCGACCTCGGCGTCCGAGCCTTGAGCTTCTCGGGATCTGGCTCGCGCGGAGACGACGTCGCCGTCATCGGCTACCCAGAGAACGGCGGGCTCGACGCGACGCCCGCCCGTATTCGCGACGAGCTTGTTGCGCCGGGCAACGACATCTACGGCGGCGGCGCGGTTGTGCGCGAGGTGTTGTCGCTGCGCGCCGATGTGCGACCGGGCAACTCCGGTGGGCCGGTTGTCAACCGAGAAGGCGATGTCGTGGGCGTCGTGTTCGCCGCGTCCGTTGACCGCGACGACACTGGCTACGCGATGACCTCGCGGCAGGTCGCTGAAGCCGTGTCCAAGGGATTGACGGCCAGCAAGCCAGTCAGCACGGGCCCCTGCCTGTAGCGGCTAGCGGTCTGGCTCTGAATCGGCTAGCCAGTGGAGCAGTTCGCGGGTGAACCGCTCTGGGGCCTCCTCGTGGGGAAAGTGGCCGACCCCATCAATCAGTCGCCACCGGTAGGGGCCAACGACGTGGCGTCCCGACCCTTGCGCGAAGTCTGGTGGGAAGCAGCCATCAGCAGCACCGTGCACCTGTAGGACGGGTGCGCCGACCGGGTTCTGCAGTCTGCGACGGAATCTGGCGCCATCCCGTCGCACCATCGAGCGTACGAACCAGCGGTGGTACTCAGCGGCGCAGTAGGCCGTGTTGCCCAGTGCAAAGGCCTTTCGGTACGTAAGTGACGTCGGCAGGTCGGGCCACCCTGGGGCAGCCCACTGGTGCAACGTGGCGTCGACCCGGCTTGACCCGGCTTCGCTCCACGTGCGCTCGGGCAGCCAGGGGGCCTGCATGCCCCACAGCTGACGAGTGAGGTCGGGTCGGCGCAGAAGAGAGCTGCGGAGTCGAAGCGGATGCGGCGCGGACACCGCGACCAGCCGCCGCACCGCCTTCGGCTCGTACGAGGCCAACGTCCAGCCCACCAGGCCGCCCCAGTCGTGACCGACGATGATGGCGTCCCTTGCGCCGAGTGAGGCGATGACCGAGTCGACGTCACCGGCCAGCGACGGCAGGTCGTAGCCCCGAGGTGTGTGGTCGCTACCCCCGAAGCCGCGCAGGTCCATGGCGACGGCGCGGTAGCCGGCCTCAGCCAGGGCTGGAAGCTGATGGCGCCACGTCCACCAGAACTGCGGGAACCCGTGGAGCAGCAGGACGAGCGGCCCATCACCTGCTTCGGCGATGTGGAACCGAGCGCCGCGGGCAGAGACCGTTCGGTGCGTCCAAGGTCCTTCGAGGGCGATATCGCCCGAACGGCTCATGCCTTGGAGGCACCATTCGCGGCGTGAGGATTGCGAACCTGGGCTGGCACCGGTGGCGTGTTGGGCGGCAAGGATTCGATGATCTGCTTGGTGCGTTCCATCTCGGCCTTGGCCAGTTCTGGCCCCCGGGCCTTCTTGAGTCGGAAGACCCCGACGGCGCCAAGGATGATTGCGATGAGCAGATAGACGCCAGCGACGATCAAGAACGACGCCCACGTTGGCAGGTCTGCCACCTCGACGAGCACGTACACGACCGCCCATGTCGCCAGCAGCCACACCATGCCGACAAGGACGCCGGCGATGACAAAGAGAATCGCACCGGTCGCACCCGCCTTGGCCGACTCGCGCACCTCGGCCTTCGCCAGCGCGATTTCGCCTCGGACGAGTGCGCTGATCTCGGCGGTGATGCCCGCCACCAAGGTGCCCAGGCTTGGGCGATCGTCGGTCATTGCTCCTCCTTGCGGGTGCGCCAGGGGCCCGGCGTACGCCCCCGATCTTGTCAGGTCTGGTTGGGCGAGGTCATGTCCCCAGGTCAGGTGGTGTCGTCGACCTCGGACTCAGCCTGTCGATAGGCCCGGTCTCTGGCCTTGAGGATCACCCCGGCGAGGAAAGCTGCCAGCAGTGATCCGAAGAGGATGCCACCTTTGGCGACATCAAGTTGTCCGGGGTCTCCCTCGAAGGCAAGATCTGAGATCAAGAGGCTCACCGTGAATCCCACTCCGGAGACCAGGCTGAGCCCGACCATGTCGATCCAGTTGAGTGAGGGGTCGAGCTCGGCACGGGTGAAGCGGGCCGTTAGGTAGGCACCGCCGAACACTCCTACCAACTTGCCAACGACGAGGCCGGCGATGATGCCGTAGAGCAGTGGGTCAGCGACCCACTCGCCGAGGTTGGCGATGTTCATCGCCACGCCGGCTGAGAGGAACGCGAAGATCGGCACGGCGACGCCGGCCGACAGAGGGCGTACCCGGTGCTCAAGGCGCTCGGCCGGCGAATGGTCTTCGTCGGGGTCGGGGCGGACGCGGGTGAGCAAACCCAGGGCGACGCCGGCCACGGTCGCGTGGACGCCGGACTCGTGGATCAGAGCCCAGATCACCAACGCCAGCGGGATGTAGAGCCACTGACTGGTGACCCGAGCCCGTTGCAGGAAGTAGTACGCCACCAGCAGGGCAACGGCGATCAGGAGCGGGATCAGCTTGAGGTAGTCGGTGAAGAAGACGGCGATCACGGTGATAGCGCCCAGGTCGTCGACGACAGCCAGAGTCAGCAGGAACGCGCGCAATGCCGGCGGCAGATGCGAGCCGACGACCGCCAGGACAGCCAGCGCGAAGGCGATATCGGTGGCCATCGGAATGGCCCATCCAACTCGAGCCCCCTCGTCGCTGAAGGTGATCGCGAGAAATATCAGCGCGGGGACGACCATGCCACCTGCCGCTGCCACGACCGGCAGAACAGCCTGAGATCGCTCACGCAGAGTGCCGACCACGAGCTCGCGTTTCAGTTCGAGACCGGCGACGAAGAAGAAGATCGCGAGCAGCCCGTCGGCGGCCCAGGTCTCGAATGAGAGGTCGAGGTTTATCGCCGCCGGCCCGACGACGAAGTCCTTGAGGTTCTCGTAGGCGTCGCTCCATGCGGAGTTCGCAATGATCAGGCCAGCAAGTGCTGCGGACAGCAGCAGGGCACCGCCGACGGTCTCTTGGCGGAGTGCATCGGCGATGAAGGTCCGCTCACCGATCGGCAGCCGCGAGAAGAGGACACGCTTGACCGGGGGCGGCGTGGACATCTTGCCTCCGAATGCACAGTTGGACTGGGTCTGCAGGCGCGCGAACCTCAAGTCGCCGACCCGTCTTCCCGGCACGCCACGTTCAGCCTATCGGTCAGTTGTGGAAGGCGCTCGGGGTCGCTCGGTGCCGCGGTCACGCCCCGTTCCGCCCAATGGGAGACGAAAGTGCTGCTGTGACGCCGTTCCTTTCTCCCATTGATGAGGAAGATCTCCCTGCCCATCGCGGCTCAGGTGCTCGCCACGGCTGCGCAAATGGCACGCAGTACACCTGCCGTCGGCGTCCTGTAGCCATTGTGGGGAAGGTCCAATAGACCCATCCGACGCTGATACGTGCCTAGACCATGGTCGGGATCAAGATCCCGCCGAAGCAGGTGACGTTGTTCGACTTGGGTTCATCGGGCGCGCCACAGGAGTGCCTGTCAACTGCAATCCCGCGAACTGGACGCTACCGAAACGGCGAAAACGGCCAACAGATGTCGCAGGACCATTGCTACCTATCACTCCTCCTTGGCGGTCTCCATTCGCTGTTCGACGAGGTTCATGACCGTCGGGTCGGCCAGGGTCGTGACGTCTCCCATGTCACGGTGC
>JBDTTS010000032.1:0-13631 GCA_039930525.1 Actinomycetes bacterium
ACTCCTGAAACAGTCCGACTAGCGCGTGCCACTTCGGCAATCAGACCGAGGCCCGAACTGTCCAAGAAGGCGACCTTCGACAGATCCAGCAGGGTTGCTCGTGGCTCCTGCGCGATCAAGGTGGACACAAGCGGTTTGAGGTGGGGAACCGACCCGATATCGATGTCGCCCACCAGGATCAGGCGCGACCACCCCTCACCCGACTCCAGAGTGCTCGCGTCCTCAGGTGACATGAACGGCCTTCCGAGGTCTGGTGATTCTAGCGAGACAGATCTAACTCAAACCATACTTCCTTGCCCACTCCTTGGGCGGTAACCCCCCAGGAGCCCGAGAGAACATCGACAAGGTGCAAACCCCTCCCGTGTTCGGCGTCGACCTCGAGGTGCCGCGGCGCCAGGTCCAGGTGCGGGTCGGAGTCCCACACCGAAACCCGGAGCAGGCGGTCAATGCGCTCCAGACACACGACGATATCGGTGGTGCTGTGGCGCATTGCGTTCGTGGCCAGCTCGGAGGTGAGAAGCATGACCGTCTCGATGACTTCGGGGTCTTCAACCGCAAGCCGGGCCAGCTCGGTCTGTATGTGGAAGCGTGCGCGGCCCACCGAGGCCGGATCAGCAGGGAGGGTCCATCTGACATCTTCGTGGCCGACGTCGATCTTGAGACACAGCAACGTGACGTCATCAGCCAAAGAATCTTGATCGACCATGCGACCCAGCACATGATCGCAAACCTCAGCCGCACTTTGGGTCGGCAAGTCTGAACACACCTGTCTCAACTGCTCAAAGCCTCGGTCAAGTGTTCGCTGGCGATCTTCCACCAATCCGTCGCTGATGAGGAGCAGGACATCACCGTCAACGAGTCGCCGCTCGCCCATCGGCCACTGCGCACCAACACCCAGCGGCGCCCCCTGCCCGTCCTCGGAGATTTCGACGTCAGCAACGCCACGGCGCCTTCGGACTAGAACAGGCGGAATGTGGCCAGCACTTGCCCATTGCAACTTTCCGGAGGACGGGTCATAGAGGGCGACGAGCAGGGTCAGGATTTGCTGCTTGTCTCCGGAAAGCTCCGAGTGGTAGCTAGCGAGTGCTTCCAGAAGGACCTGCGGAGAACTGGACACCACCGAAAGCGCCCTCAGGGCGTAGCGGAACTCGTTCATCGTGCTCGCGGCTGGTAAGCCTTTACCCATCACGTCGCCGACAGTCAGCAGCAAGCGTCCGTCCTTGAGGCGAATGGACTCAAACCAGTCGCCTCCGACATCTGCGTCGCTCGAGCCGGGTCGATAAGCGACACCGAGCTCGGCGCCGTCGATGGTGGGTAGCGTTGTGGGCAGCATCCCTCGCTGCAGCGAGAGCGCGATGGAGCGCTCTCTGTCGAAGGCTCGGGCTCGGTCAAGGGTTCTACCCAGGATGCGGCCTACCTCAAGCATCAACGTCGCGTCGCCAAGTGCAGAAGGGTCACCCGCGTAAGTGAGCGAGCCCAACAAGTCACCGTCGGCCCACACCGGAACAGCGTGAAAGACGATGCCGTCTGCCAACCGCGACTCATCCGCCACAGCAGATCCCGAACGGAACGCCTCGGCTCCCGCAAAGTCGTGGTCGCGGGGCACGCGGCGCCAACCGGCGCCGGCGTCTAGAGGCATCCCACTCTGACTCACCACGTCGAGGGCGCCTTCCTGCTCTTCCTCGATGTATATCGCGCCAAAGGCTCCGACGAGTGCTTTGGATTCTTCGACGACGACCTTGATGACCTCGTCAGTTGTTAAGGCGCGTGACAAGCGCATCTCGAGCAGACGCATCTCAAGGTCGAACTCAGTTCGTGAACCCAAGGAGGAACTATCAACCAGGGCATGGGGGGCGGGATCGCCACTGGTCTTGTCGAGGTCGATGAGGAGCCCCACCCATTCGAGACCCTGATTCAGTGGCATGGGCACGAGTCGACCCACAACGGAGTGATACCCGTCGTCGCGGGTGTGCAGTCGGAAGATGGCCCCGAAGTCACCCTCGGACTCAGTTGCGGCTCGCCATAGGGCGGTCACTCGCGGGCGGTCTTGGGGATGAATGGCCCCAAGCCATCCTGCGTCTCGGAGTTCGGCGAAGTTCTGACCGGTGAAATCGCGCCACGACTGTGAGTCTCCAACCACTGACCCGTGAGAATCTACCGCCCACAGAGCATCCCCGACGCCGTCGAACCAACTGCGATCGTCTCGGCGGCCGACGCCCAACCCACTCATCGCGAACCGCTCTCCGTCACCTGCGATGTTTGACCATGGTGGATCGCGGGAATAGCCACCAGGTCCCCATTGAATAGGAGCTGTTTACGCATGGAACTCATACTCTGGCTCATCGCCGTCGTTCTTGTCATCAGCGGCATCGTCTGGGCCGTTCGAGGTTCTGTCCTGGCTGGGGTGCTCCTCATCATCGCCGGGCTCCTTGTCGGACCTGGTGGAGTGAGCGTCTTCACCTAGGTCCCCGCATCCTTTGGTCCCTTCACAGGGTCTCGAATTCCTTCGCCAGCGACGTTCATACCCACTAGTCCCGGACGTTAAACCCCCTTCCGCTCTTAGTGGCATCACCGACAGTTCATCGATCTGAGGAGTCCCCATGAGGATCTTGCGAGTCATCACCGTCGTGTCAGCCGCCGCCAGCGCGGGCCTTGGCGTCTGGAAGCTCTACAAAACGTGGTCGGCCACCCAGTCAGCGCCCGCCACGCAGTAGTCCTTCGGGGCCCACCTGCGTCAGGCGTCGCGGTCTGCCGGACCGGCTGAGGGTGGATCAAGATCCACTATCTGTCGGCCGATAGTCAGTCATGGCCAGCGACGAAGCCACCGCAGCCGTCTCCGGACGACCGACACGCGGTGAGTACCACGACTGGACCAAGGTCGCCGTGCTGTGGGCTTCAGCGGTAGGTGCCTTCGCCCTGATCCTCTACCTGCTCACGGCCTTTCAGCTGGAACAACTTCGCCGGTACAGCTTCGAGCAGGCGGCAACCGCACTGCGCAACGGGGAAGTGCGGCGTGCAGCCGCGTACTTGTCCGACGACTACTCGTTCTTCTACCCCACGTCGCTAGTCGTTCAGTTCGCGGCGTTGGGCCTCGCGGTGATCACGACCGCCTGGCTGGGCCGACGTGCACTCGCGGCAGCCCTGCCCTTCGCCATCGTTGTCACGTCCCTGGCACCGAGCTACTGGGGTGAGGGGCCTTGGGCGCCGCAGCCTTTGGGCGAGGGGGACAGGGGACTGTGGGGATCGCTGTCGGGGATTGACGGCTTTCCTATGTGGCCGTTCCTTCTCGGCTCGCTCGTCCAACTCTCGCTACTGCTGCTGCCGCTGGTCGCCGCACCACGCGTCAGCGCCGCGCTTCCCTCGATGGATGCGGTGTTCCGGGCCTTGGTACCCGGTGCAGTTCTTGCACTCATTGCGCTGGCCGCGGTTCCTTCCCCATCGGGGCAAGAGCTGTGGAGGGCCCCACTTACCGCACTTCTTCTCACGGCGTTGGTGACCATGCTGTTCACCGGCGATCGCCCCTTGGTGACGCGAGTGGCTGCAGCGATCCTTGTGCCGGCCGGACTCGTACCGATCCTGCTGAGCACCTCGCTCGACAACCAAACCCAGGGGGTTGGTATGACGCTCGCGGTTGCCGGCGGTGCTGCGTTGGTGCTGCTGCTCACCGCGGCGATGCGTTGGCTGCAGACCCGCGTCCGGCCCGTTGCGGATCCCGTGCCAGCCTGAGCAAATGAAGCGCTCGCCACTTTAAGATCAGCGGCTGATCCTGCCGTCGCTGTCCCTGCTTTCATCGCGGGCACCGGTTCGTCGCGGAATCACCAACCAGGCACCTGCCAAGAAGCACAGTGCCCCGACAAACGTGCCGCTGTTCGCCCAACTCGCGTTCAGCAGCTCATTTGACGCCGGGATCACATAGGCACCCATCGCCGAGATCCCGAAGAAGATCGAGCCCACCATGTTGAGCACGCTGATTGTCCAGGAGCGATCGCGCACGTGGCCGTGCCGGTGACGCCGAACGTCGGGCATCAGGGAGATCGCGCTCGAGACGAGGAAGAGGAGGGATCCCACCGCGTCCGGACGCCAGATCACCTGATTGGAGACGGCCTCGACCCCGGCAACATCGATCCACGCAGCAACTGTGGTGACGTTGAAGAACACCGTGCCGATCCACTGCACCCAGGAACTGGTCCAAGCAGGCGCCCGGCTGAGTAGCGCTCCGATCGTGGTCGCACCCTGGGCGTCCTCGCCAGCACGCCAGGCGAGCCGCAGCTGGACACTGGACGCGGCGGTGAAAAAGACCGAGCCGACGAAAAAGACCGCGGCGCTGATCGTGGGCGCCCACGAGGTATTGAGGCTCATCGGAACACCAACAGCGAAGCATGCCGAGCCGATGACAAACAGCCACGCCATCCAGGTAGTGGCTCGGAGCGACGGTGTAGGCGAAGGCACGGCCGCGATCTTATGGCCAGGGCGTAGCAGTGAGATCAGGCGACCGACCCCTCAAGACAGCGCTCCAGGCTACCGACGAGTAACATAGGAGTTACTGACCAGTAACCTGAAAGGAGAGCCGACCGATGGGCCATTACCAGGCGAACCTTCGCGACATTGAGTTCATGCTCTTCGACGTGCTGCGCCGAGACCAGGTGCTGGGCGCCGGTCGGTACGCCGACGTGGACGCCGACACCGCCCGCTCCTTGCTGCGCGAGGTCGAGCATCTCGCGACGACCACCCTTGCAGATGCCTTCGCCGTCGGTGATCGCACACCGCCCACCTACGACCCCGCGACGCAGACCGTCACGATGCCGCAGGAGTTCGCGAAGGCATTCCACGCATACACCGAAGGCGGCTGGCCAGATCTCGATCTGACAGCCGATCTCGGCGGTACACCCGTGCCTCCGTCGCTGCGGTGGGCGGTTGCCGAAATGGTGCTGGGTGCGAACCCAGCGGTGCACATGTACTCGACGGGTCCCGCATTTGCTCGCCTCATTCACGACCTTGGAACGGCTGAGCAGAAGCAGTGGGCACAGGTGTGGGCGCAGCAGCGGTGGGGCGCGACCATGGTGCTCACCGAGCCGGATGCCGGCAGCGATGTGGGCGCGGGACGCACCGTCGCGTCCCAGCAGCCCGATGGCTCGTGGCACCTCTCCGGCGTGAAACGGTTCATCACGTCGGGCGAGCACGACATGACCGACAACATCGTTCACCTGGTGCTCGCTCGGCCAGAGGGCGCCGGCCCAGGCACCAAGGGGCTGTCGCTCTTCATCGTGCCCAAGTTTCACGTCGACTGGACGACCGGCGAGCTCCGCGAACGAAACGGTGTCTACGCCACCAACCTCGAGCACAAGATGGGTCTTAAGGCATCCGCAACCTGTGAGCTCACCTTCGGCGAGCGCGAGCCCGCCGTCGGCTGGCTCGTCGGCGACGTGCACGACGGCATCGCGCAGATGTTCAAGGTGATCGAGTACGCCCGCATGCTGGTCGGAACGAAGGCGATCGCCACCCTGTCAGCCGGCTACCTGAATGCGCTCGCGTACACGAAGATGCGCGTCCAGGGGCCAGACCTCACGCGGGCGTCCGACAAAACCGCTCCGCGCGTGCCCGTGATAAAGCACCCGGACGTCCGTCGCTCGCTGATGACCCAGAAGGCGTACAGCGAAGGTTTGCGGGCCCTCATGCTGTACACGGCGTCAGTGCAGGACGCGGTCGAAGTGAAGGAGGCCGCCGGTGAGGACGCATCGCTCGACCACGCTCTGAACGACGTGCTACTGCCTATCGTCAAGGGCTACGGCTCTGAGAAGTCGTACGGTCTGCTCGCTGAGTCGCTGCAGTGCTTCGGTGGCTCTGGATACCTGCAGGACTATCCCGTCGAGCAGTACATCCGTGACGCCAAGATCGACACGCTGTACGAGGGCACTACCGCGATTCAGGGCCTCGATCTGTTCTTCCGCAAGATGGTGAAGGACGACTTCCGCGCCATCACCGCGCTCGGTCAAGAGATCGGCACGCTGGCCTTGGGGGGACGCGATGAGCTGGCTCGCGAACGCCAACTGCTCGGCACCGCACTACAGGACGTGCAGGCAATGATCCAGACGATGGCTGGGTTTGCGGTGGCGTCGGGGCAAGATCCCGCGCAGATCTATCGAGCTGGACTCAACACCACGCGGCTGCTCTTTTCGGTCGGCGACGTCGTGGTGGCGTGGTTGCTGCTGCGCCAGGCAACGGTGGCGTTGGACGCACTCAGTGACGCGTCGGCGTCCGACCAAGAGTTCTACAGCGGCAAGGTGGCGGCGGCGCAGTGGTTCTGTCGTCAGGTGCTGCCGCACGTCAGCGCTGAACGCGTCGTCCTCGAAGCCACCGATCTCGATGTGATGACCCTGCCCGACTCCACCTTCTAGCGCCTCACCCCAGGATCGGGGTAAGGGGTTCAGTGGGCGGCGAGAGGGAGCGTTAGTTCGGTCGTGGCCGATGCAGCCGCGCTGACGATCACCGGGATTCCCCAGTCTTGCTGGTGGACGTGGCATGCGGCGAACTCCGCAAAGCCGTCATCGCAGGACGCCGCTCGCGCCGACACATGGATGACGCCGGATGACACGGTGTCCGACACCACCACATCGCGGACCAGTTCGGTACCAGATCCAGCGCCGCCGACCAGCAACTCAGCCGGAGTGCTTGAGATAACAAGGTGCGCGGACGGTCCATAGCGGTCATCGAGCTTCTGCCCGGGTGGCGGAGTGAAGTCCACGCGCACCCCAAGACGTCCCGCGCGCACGCCCGTCGCGGGCCGGTGAGTCTGCAGGCGCTCCCCGGACACCTGCACCAGGTCACGCGACAGCGGCACCCGCGTCAGCCGGTGGGCGGCTGACTCAACGACCACCACCGTGTCACCGTCGAGCACAAGCCCGGACGGTTCTGCCAAGTCGCGCGCCAACGTCGAGATCGTTCGCGCCGCGGGATCAAAGCGCCGAACTGCGCCGTTGTAGGTGTCTGCGATCAGCACCGAACCGTCAGGCAGGGCCAGGACGTCAAGCGGGTGCTGCAACATCGCCTCAGACGCGTCACCGTCGACGAAGCCGAAGTCGAAGAGACCGGTACCCACCTCGGTGTGCACGACACCATTTCGAATGCGCCGCAGACTGGATGTCTCTGAGTCCGCCAGCCAAAGCGTGTCGTCATCGGCGCTCAAACCCGACGTCTGTGCGAACCACGCCTGGCGCACATCGCCATCGACGAGCCCTTCATGCGCCGTCCCGGCCCGGGCCGAGAGCGCCGGCGTCACCGGATCGAAGGACCACACTTGATGGTTGCCGGCCATCGCTACTGCCACTTCGTGCCATCCGGGGAACCACGTCACGTCCCACGGTGAGTTCAGCGGCGTCCACGGGTCGGAGTCGCCAGGGAACGGGTCGCCCGCCATCCACTGCACGCCGGTGCCGGCAACTGTCTGCACGAAGCCGTCGCTCAGTCGCACGCCCCGAAGGGCGTGGTTCACGGTGTCGGCCACCACGAGGTCGTACCCGACCCACGACGCGACCTCCGGCGGCAACAGGCATAGACCGTTCGGTTCGTTGAACTGGGCAACTTCGGACGCACCGTCGACGAGGCCGCGATCGCCACTGCCGATGCGTCGCAGGAGCGTCTCGGCGTCAGAGTCGAGATGCGCCAGGGAGTGGTGGCTCGCGTCCGCAACGAGAAACGTGCCATCTGACAGACGGACGGCCTTCGAGGGAAAGCTCAAGACCGAGGGCTGCGGGGCTGGTGCGACGTACGGGTCGTCGCCTGCTTGCAACGTGCCACGCTGCGTGTGCTCGGCGACGAGCTCAGACAACAGCGCATCGAGTGCATGCGCATGGCCCTCTCCAGAAAGCTGCGCGACGATGTAGCCCTCGGGGTCGATCAGTACCAGCGTCGGCCAGGCTCGCGCCGCGTACTGCTTCCAGGTAATGAGCTCTGGGTCGTCGAGCACGGGGTGACGCACGTCGTAGCGTTCCACAGCAGCTGTCACCGCGCCGGCGTCTGTTTCGTGTTCGAACTTCGGCGAGTGGACGCCGATGATCGTCAACTGATCGGCGTACTTTTCTTCAAGGGGACGCAGTTCGTCCAGAACATGCAAGCAGTTCGCGCAGCAGAAGGTCCAGAAATCCAACAGCAGAAAGCGGCCACGCAACTCTGACAGCGACAGCGCTCGGCCGCCGGTGTTCAGCCAGCCACGCCCCGCCAGTTCAGGTGCCCTTAGCCGCGCTGTCACAGCGCTACCCTCTCACTCGTCATCGGCACGGAGGCGCTCACTCGGCACGGCGCAGGGGCAGAGCGTTTCCCTTTGCCGGGAAATCGCTTCATGTGTGGATGATCACCCACATCTCAGGTAGGTCATCCGCCCCAACCGAGGCACCCCGTTAATGTCGCGCACCCGTGGTCCCAACTACGAGCCCGGGGACGCGTCCATCCCGTCACCCAACTCGATCACCGTGTCGACGAACGCGTCGACGTCGCTTAGCGACGTGCGGGGGTTGATGAAGCACGGACGCAGTGCGAACGTACCGTCGACGACGGTCGAGCTGACGATAAAGCGGGTCTCGCGCGCCAGTCGGCGCAGGATCTCTCGGTTCACAGCATCAACTGTGACCTCACTGACCTCTGAACCCTGGCTGTAGCGGAAGACGCAGATCGAGAGAACCGGGTCGAGCAGCAACTCAAGCCGCGGATGTTCAGCGGCCCGACGAGCGACGTGCCTGGCGAAGTCGTTGTCCTGCACGACCCGTGCTTGCACACCGGCAGCGCCCAGCTCGCGCAGAATGCTCCACACGAGCACTCCCCGCGCAGGGGCAGACAGCTCAACACTGAAGTCGAAGTACGGAATACCCATCGAGTCAACCGACACCTGCACGTCGTCGTCAGAGAAAGCACCCTCGAGATAGTCCGCGGGTTCTTGGGTGAAGGCTCGATACAAGATCGACCGGTCGCGCACAAAAGTAGCCGCAATGCCGGTGGGGGCGTTGAGCCACTTGTGCGGGTCCGTGATTGCCGAGTCGGCCAGCTCAAGGCCGTCGTAGAGCGGAGCAACACGCTCGTCCAGAATCCCGGGCAGTCCGTAGGCACCGTCGACGTGGAACCAGGCGCCGTGCTTCTTGGCGATCTCGCCGCAACGGCGCAGCGGGTCGATGGCACCTGTATTCGTGGTTCCAGCGGCAGCAACTACAGCCACCGGAAGCACGCCTCGGGCAACATCGGCGCCAATGGCAGCCTCCAGCGCATCGGCATCGAGCCGCAGCTCTTTATCGGTGGCAACTGTGCGTACGTGGCTGCGACCAATCCCTAAGACGCCCGCAGAGCGCTGAACCGTGTGATGCGCCTGGGTTGAGGTATAGATCGCAAGTTCCCGCCCGCCCAGCCCATCGCTGCTGGGGTCAATGCCCTGCTGTTCGAGCGCCCATTGCCGCGCGGCACCGAGGGCGATGAGGTTGGCGGTCGACCCGCCACTCGCGAACACGCCCTTCATCTGAGACGGCAGGCCACATAGCTCGACCAACCAGTCGAGCGCCAGCTCCTCGAGAGCGTTGAACGCAGTCAGCGTCTGACGCTGTGGAGCGGCGATTGCGCTCGCAGCAGCAACTGCCGTTGGCACAGTGGATGGACCGGTGGTGATCCAACCCCACGAAGCCTCGGACGTCAGATGTGGCCCGTGTGGCAGCACCAGCTCGATGAATTCGCGCAAGGTGGCGTCGGCGCCGATGCCATCGCGAGGCACCGGGCCGACCAATGCGGACTGCCAGTTGGTGGGCGATCGCAGGGCATCGACGCGCTCCTCAGCGAGCCAGTCATCGAGAGCGGCGCCTACGCGCTCGAACGTCTCACGGAAACGCCCAGTCTCAGGACCTGTCTTAGGAAGATGCTCGCTCACGTTGTGAGGCTACCCCTGGGGCATTGCCGGCGAACACCCGTCGCAGGCCCCTGGCTGCCGGATCACGCAGCTGGACGGTGCACAGACCCAACGCGAGCACACAAAGGGCGGCCCAACGCCAGCGCGAGTCGCCCCAAGCCGGCCCGGGACCACTCAAAAGCGACCAGCGCCCCATGCTGATCTGCTCCCAGACCCCGAACATCACGACACACAGGATCAAGAACTGCGCCGGTTCGGTGATCTGCCAGCGGCGCTGCGCCGTCAGGGATACGCCGGTCAGCAGCGCCACCAACGTGAACGACTCCAGCAAGACACCCGCCGCGGACATGCCGGAGAGGTGCTCGCCCACCGCGAGAAGAGTGGGAAACGCCGCCACAACGACGACACAACCCACAACCGCCAGACGAGCAACCATCAGCACCTTCCGCGCCCCAACGGTGGATCGCGTGAGAGCGGCCGAAGGGTCATCGAGCGCGAACACCGCAGCGACTGCGCCTGCTGCCACTACTGCACGGAGCATCCAGATGGCACCCACTTCGTTGGTGACATCCCCAGCGCGCCACCACGTCAGAAGCCAGGTCAGCCCCACGCCAGCCACCAGCACCGGCCAGCGACACAACCGCGGCACATAGGGCAGCAGCCCGCTCATGGCAGTTGCAGTCCGCCCGCGACTGCCGTAGCTGCCAAGACCGCCCCGGTCACCAGCAACCATCGCGCGCGCCCTTCGCGTTCGCGCAGCATGGTGGCGCAGAAGGCCAGCGCGCAGAGTCCAACGAGATAGGCCGCGTGCCAGTGTTGAGAGCCGGTAAGTGCCCACGGCTCGTCGAACCACTCCGGAGCCGTGATGTAGGGCGCGAACCACGGCCAGGTGTTCAACGGGGCGCGGTCGCCATTGGCCAACCACACCGTTCCCACCACCAACACGACGAGACCGAGTGGCAGTGACCCCGGAAACCGCAGCCAGTTGGCCCACATCACGGCGAACAGTCCGGCGCCGATCAGCGTCAGCCCCAACTGCACTAGCGTGATCCCCGCCGCGGGCGGCTCCCGGTCGAAGCCGTCGAAGCCCGTGAGCGCCAAGGTGTTTCCGATCAATGCTGCGGTCACCATCAACACCAGGGCGAGCAGACCCGGGCCGAACAACACACCCAGCGACAGTCCGACATTGCGCTGCCGAGCCGACAACGTCGAAGCCGCCAGTTGTGGCTCGGCCTTAGTGCGGCGTGCTGACGACGTGACCAGGTGAGTGGAAATGTAGACCAGCAAGCCGAGGTACAGGGCCGAGAAGAAGGTGATGACGTCGTACAAGGTGCTCGCCGATGGGACTTTGACCTCGGCAACGGCCTCGACCCCGCCCATCAACAAAAAGAAGCCGAGTACGAGTAGGAACACCGGCGACACGATGATGCGGCGTCCTTCGCGCATGCCGAGAATGGCCATCGCCCGCCACGTCGAGTGCGTCAACACGCCACGGCCGGTCGCGACCGACGTTGCCGTGCTCATGCTGCAGCCTCCTCATCCACGCGTCCGACGAGCAGCAGATAGCCGTCCTCGAGTGTGGGCTCTACGACGTCTGCACCTGGGGGCGGCGACCCCAGGTGCCGGAAGCGACCATCGGCACCGCGCCACACCAGCTCGGCGTCCGCAGAGCGTTCGGCCGCAAACCACACGCGACCATCGGCTACCGAGGTCAGCTCGGCCGGCGACCCATGGAAGAGCACGCGTCCCTGGTCGAGCACCACGACGTCTTGGCAGAGCGCGGCAACGTCCTCAGTCTGGTGTGTTGAGAGCAGGACGGCGCGACCTTCACCGGCATCCGATACAAGCTCGCGAAAGCGCAGTCGCTGCTCGGGATCGAGACCCGCGGTCGGCTCATCGAGAACGAGGAACTGTGGATCTCCGAGCAAGGCGGCGGCCAGCGCTGTACGCCTCTTCATGCCACCTGACAACGATCGCACTCGCTTGCCGCTGACTGACTCGAGGTCCACGCATTCGATGACCCGTCGTACCTCGTCGTGTCGTTCGCGGCGATTCGTCAGCTCTTTCAAGATGGCGATGTAGTCGATGAACTCGAAGACGCTAAAGCCACGCTGAAAACCAGGATCCTGCGGCAGGTAGCCCAGCCTTCGCCGGATCTCAAGACGTTCGCCAGCGACGGCCGGATTGCGGCCGAACACCGAGACGGCACCAGAGTCTGGCGCAGCGACCGTTGCCAGGATCCGGAGCAGCGTTGTCTTGCCTGCTCCGTTCGGGCCTAGCAACCCGGTAACTCCGGTTCCGATCTCAAAGGTAGCGCCGTCGAGTGCTTGGGTACGCCCGTATCGACGTCGGACGTCGGTGACCAGGGCAGCGGTATTCATGGGGTCCTCCTCAGTGCGGTCCGCAGGTGCGGATCCGTTGACAAAAGTGAGAGTGCAGCGACGGCGACAACCGCCGCGGCCCACTGCAGGGCTGGCGAGAGCAGTGCGGCCGAGATGTCCCGGTTGTCGATGAGTGCTGACAGGAGCGGAAGCGCGTATACGGCAGCTACCCCAGCAGCGGCGACCGGCAATGGCACCCAACGGGTCAACACGAGGGTGAGCGACACCAGGGCAAGGCACGGCAGAAGCCACGCGGCGGCGATGTCGCCATCCGGCACAAAGGTGGACGCCGCCAGCGCCAAGAGTCCCGAGACAGCCACGACGGTTGCCGAACGGAGCAGTATCAGACGGAGCGTCGGGTACGGGGTTGCCGCAGACATCTCGTACGTCGGGTCGATGCGAGGCCCGTAGGCGCCAGCGACAGCCAACACCGGAATAACAGGCGCGAGAATCAGAAAGAGAGTGGCTCCGCGATCACTGGTGTTGCTCGCCCACGCTGCAAAGAGCAGGACGACCCCCACAGAGGCCAACCACGAAAGCCGAAGTGAGGGTGCCGCCGCGATAAGGCGCGCATCGGTGTCAGGGAGGCCAATGGCACCCAGCAACCGCTCAGGCCACGTCCGTCGGGGGGCGTCTACTTCGTCGACGACAGTCGACCAGATGCTTTCGAGCCGGTCAGAAGACACCTCGGCGCCAACCATCGCCCGACAGGCCTGACACGAGAGAACGTGCGCCTCTATCGATGCCGCTCGGGCTCCGCGCACTGCGCCCTCGACGTACGCCGCAACCAGTTGTTCTGGAACGTGCCAGCTCATGCCAGTTCCTCCCTCAACACTTCACGTGCACGCTTCATGCGCGACTTGACGGTGCCTTGGGGGATGCCCAAAAGGCGTCCGGCCTCAGCGGTAGTCAACCCATCGAGAACCGTGGACTCGACCACGGCACGAAGTTCTGGGGACAGCCGATCGATGGCTCCTGCAAGGTCTCCGTACTCGACGCCGAGCAGCACTCGTTCTTCGGCCGACATCTCCGAGGCCGAGCTCGCGGGCTCCGCAACCAACGAGGCGCGAGGCGTGCGGCGCAGCCCATCAACGAGGCGACGGACTCCGATTCCCCAGATCCAGGCAGCAACCTCGCCGCGTCCGGTGTATCGGCCAGCGCTTCGCCAGACCGCGACGAACGTGTCCTGGACGACCTCGTCGACAAGGCCGGGGTCAGAGCATCGGCGCCCAAGCCTCACCAGCAGCCAGCCGGCGTGCCGGGCGTACAACAACTCCAGGGCGTGACGATCACCGTCAGCGACCTGGCTCAGCAGGGCTGAGTCGGCGGGCTCGGTGCTGGGCACAGTGGACACTGTCGTCCCTCGACGCTCG
>JBDTTS010000033.1:0-13182 GCA_039930525.1 Actinomycetes bacterium
GTGAGCCCAGCCCTCGGCGAATCCCGCGCTCACCAGCGAACGCCGCACCTCAGTAGGGGCGTGCCGAAGGGCTCTGCCGTGCGCAAAGTGGCCCGGCGCCACCTCATGGGCAGTGACGGCTGCCAAGGCGGTCTCGCTGAACAACGTGAGCCACTCTGCCTGCTCAGCGGCTGGCCAGTCAGCTTCTGGCGGGGTGATGTCGTAGTGCGAGGGTCCGTCGTTCTCGTAGGGCCCGGACCAGGCCAGCATTGCTGAGGCCCAGCGCCGAGAAGGGGGTGCCAAACCCACGCGACACTCTCCGTCGAGGTAGGTCAGCCACTTTTTCTCGCGGCAGAACTCGATCGTCTCCGCCGTGATCGTCGTTGCTGCAGCGACTGCGTCGTCGGCGTCCGGGTGGTCACTCAGTAAGGCTTCTACGGTCTTTCGGGTGGGGACGCCTGGTGCCAGCCGCTCGCACCCGGCGTTCATCAGCGCCCACAAGCGATCACGTTCTCGTTCGGAGCGCTCGGTGAGGGCGGTGAGGCTCACATCTTCGACCGCTTCATCACTACGCATCAACTGCGCGAGTGCGGCGGCTCCGAGCGCTGCGTCGGGCGAGCCGTTTTCGGCCGCATCGGCCACGTGCGCGACCAAACGCTCGTGTGCCGCTTTAGCAGCTGGAGCGGCCACGTCGTCTTCGGGCATCCCTCGGACCAGTCCTTGAACGGCCGGAAGCAGCGCCGTGGCGACTGGTGCTGGCACTAGGTCGAGTGCCTCGCAGGCCATGTCGACGGCATCCGGCCAGGCCGCCAGATGCTTCGAGCGCGCTGCCCGCCGCTCCTCCTCTGGCGCGTATGCGCGGTCGTACCCGGACAAGTCGAGGTTCTCGAGGTGGACCAAGGGGTTACGGCGGTGCCACTGCAGTGCACCGAGGCGTCCGCGCGCCGCATTCTCAAACGCCGTCAGGTGGGCCTCGTCGTGGGGATCGGCAAGCGCCGAGCCGCCCAACTGCGCGAGGCCACGGGCAACGCCAGCGGGAGAGAGGTCTTGGATCTGACCGTCGTACTCGTGGCGGCCGGTGCCCTCGCGTGCCTCGGGGATGGCTAGGTCGAGCAGGGAGCGTAGGCGTGGGTTCATGGGTTGAGGGTAGGCGAGCGGCCCGGAGTGAGAGGTGGGGCTCCTAGGAAGGTCGTGTCCCCATGATGGGACGCGCTGCTCCACTCCGGACCTGCCAGTGATTGGATCCAATGCTTCTGGCAGACTCATCGGGAGTCAGCGAGTGACCGGCGTGGGGTAAGCCCATCGCCGACCAAGCAGGCATCGTCGGCCCGACCATCTGGCGGGCACCGAGGTGCATCAGGAGGTGCGTTCGTCGCCGTGAAAATCGTCGTATGCGTGAAGCAGGTGCCCGACTCGTGGGCCGAGAAGAAGCTAAATCCGGCAGACAACACCCTCGACCGTGACGCGGCCGATGCCGTCGTCAACGAACTCGATGAGTACGCCATCGAAGAGGCTCTGCAGATCCAGGAGCGCATGGGTGGATCCGACGAGTGCCCCGTGACGGTGCTGACCGTCGGCCCCGACAAGGCGATCGAGAGCGTTCGCAAAGGCCTGCAGATGGGTGCCAATGACGGCGTCCACGTCGTCGACGACGCTCTGCACGGCAGCGACGCCCTGGCTACCTCAGCGGTGCTGGCGGCAGCGATCGACCGGCTCGCCCCCGACCTGGTGCTGATGGGCTCAGAGAGCACCGACGCCCGCATGTCGGTCGTGCCCGCCATGCTCGCCGAACGCACCGGACGTCCCCAGCTCACCTTCGCCGGCAAGGTCGACATCGCCGACGGAGTCATCACCGTGCAGCGCGCCACTGACTACGGGTACGACGTCGTCGAGGCGGCGCTGCCTGCGCTGGTAAGCGTGGTCGAAAAGATCAATGAACCGCGATACCCCTCATTCAAAGGGATCATGGCGGCCAAGAAGAAGCCGGTAGAGACCCTCACACTGGCTGACCTGGGCGTTGAACCGACGGCGGTCGGCCTCAGCGGTGCTTGGAGCTCGGTGCAGGAGTTCGCTGCTCGACCACCTCGGGCTGCCGGCACTGTCGTCACCGACGAGGGCGACGGCGGCACCAAGGCCGCTGAGTTCCTCGCCGCTGAAAAGTTCATCTGACCTACCGACTCGCGCCTCCAGGAGGACCCCATGTCTGAAGTTCTTGTGCTCGTCGAGCACGCCGACGGTGATGTCAAGAAGGTCACCTTCGAGTTGTTGACCCTCGCGCGTTCGTTGGGTGAGCCGGCCGCTGTCGCTATCGGCGACGTCTCAGATGACCTCGTCGCCAGCCTCACGGCCGGCGGTGCCGACACCGTGTACGTGGCGGCTGGACCAGAGTTCGGCCAGCACGTGGTCGCCCCCAAGGTGAGCGCCCTGCAAAGCGCCCTCGCTGCGTCGAGCGCCAGCGGGGTGCTCGTCCCGGCGACGGCCGAGGGCAAAGAAATCGCCGCTCGCCTGGCCGTGCGCACAGGATCGGGCCTCATCACCGACGCCGTCGGCGTCTCGGCGGGTTTCGTCGCCGAGCAGTCGGTCTTTGGTGGGTCCACGCTGGTCCAGTCTGCGGTCACCACGGGCACCCCGATCATCGCGGTTCGCCCCAACAGCGTGGCCGCTGAAGCGAATGCGGGGGCCGGTCGCCGGGTCGATCTCGATGTCACCATCACTGACGCCGATCGTGCGGCGAAGGTCACCGAGCGCGTGGCCCAGGAGAAGGCGGGACGCCCAGAGCTCACCGAGGCCGCGATCGTCGTGTCTGGTGGAAGGGGTGTTGGATCACCCGAGGGGTTCGCCGTCGTCGAGTCGTTGGCTGATGCCCTTGGGGCCGCCGTTGGCGCTTCGCGAGCCGCGACCGACGCTGGCTGGTACCCCCATCAGTTCCAGGTGGGACAGACAGGCAAGACGGTGTCGCCGCAGCTCTATATCGCCAACGGCATCTCAGGTGCCATTCAGCACCGAGCCGGCATGCAGACCTCCAAGACGATCGTCGCCGTCAACAAGGACGCCGAAGCGCCGATCTTCGATCTGGTCGATTTCGGTGTCGTCGGAGACCTGCACGTTGTCCTGCCACAGTTGACTGACGAAGTCACGCGGCGCAAGGGCTGAATCGGGTTCGCCTAGACTGAAGCGGCGATGGCCTACTTGGATCACGCTGCCACGACGCCGATACTTCCGGTGGCGACGGCGGCACTCACCAAAGAGCTCGGCGAGCTCGGCAATCCCTCGTCTCTGCATGCCGCCGGTCGCCGAGCCCGGCGGGTGGTCGAAGAGAGCCGCGAAGTCATCGCGGCGTCCTTTGGTGCTCGCCCGAGTGAAGTCGTGTTCACCGGTGGGGGCACCGAAGCCGACAACCTGGCCATCAAAGGGCTCTACTGGAACCGGCAAGAGAAGCGCCCTCGGCCACGCATCCTGGCGAGCAGCGTCGAGCACCACGCAGTGCTCGACCCGGTGCGTTGGCTAGCTGAGACCCAGGGGGCTGACGTCGTGTGGCTGGACGTCGACGAGATCGGCCGCGTCGATCCGCAGCAAGTGCACGACGAGATCGCACGCGACCCCGATTCCGTGGCACTTGTCACAGTGATGTGGGCCAACAACGAAGTGGGCACGGTGCAGCCAATCGCCGAATGCGCGCGAGCTGCTGCCGGCTTCGATGTGCCGGTGCACACTGACGCAGT
This sequence comes from Actinomycetes bacterium, assembly GCA_039930525.1. Taxonomy (GTDB): domain Bacteria; phylum Actinomycetota; class Actinomycetes; order JAHEKZ01; family JAHEKZ01; genus JAHEKZ01. The sequence continues at coordinate 3,702 of JBDTTS010000033.1, forward strand.
GCAGGCAGCCGGTCACCTTGACCTCGACTTTTCGGCGTCCGGCGTAGACGCTCTCACCATCAGCGCTCACAAGCTCGGGGGTCCGCTCGGTGTGGGGGCACTGCTGCTCGGACGTTCGGTGACGCCCACACCGCTCGCACACGGAGGCGGACAAGAGCGTGATGTTCGCTCAGGGACGCTCGACACACCCTCGATCGTAGGCTTTGCCGCTGCCAGCGCCGAGGCGATCGAGACCCGAACGCAGCGCATCCAGGCTGTCGCGGCCTTGCGCGACGATTTGATCGCCAAAGTCGTGGCTGAGGTTCCTGATGCCAGTCTCAACGGCGATCCTCGACTCGACTCGGCCCACCGACTTCCCGGCAACGCACACATGTCGTTCCCCGGTTGTGAGGGTGATTCCTTGTTGATGCTTTTGGATGCTCACGGCGTGCACTGCTCGACGGGTTCAGCCTGCTCAGCGGGAGTGGCTGAGCCCAGCCACGTGCTGATCGCCATGGGGTCGAGCCCCGCCGACGCCCGGTCTTCGCTGCGCTTCTCTCTCGGGCACACCTCGACGGGCGCTGACGTGGATGAACTGATCGCCGCGATCGGACCGGTTGTCGAGAGGGCGCGTGCGGCCAGGTCGCGTGCAGCGACGGCGCAGCGAGGGTGAGCGTGTGATGCGTGTACTGGCCGCGCTCTCTGGTGGAGTCGACTCGGCGGTGGCTGCTGCTCGGGCGCGTGACGCCGGTCATGACGTCACCGCTGTACACCTGGCGCTCAGCAGTAATCCGCAGACGTTCCGGTCGGGCGCGCGCGGCTGCTGCAGTCTGGAGGATTCACGCGATGCCAGGCGGGTAGCCGACATCCTTGATATCCCGTATTACGTGTGGGACATGGCCGAGCAGTTCCGAGCCGAGGTCGTCGATGATTTCCTCGCTGAGTACGCCGCCGGGCGCACCCCGAACCCGTGTTTGCGGTGCAATGAGCGGATCAAGTTCGCGGCGGTCCTCGATCGCGCTCTCGCCCTCGGTTTCGACGCGGTGTGCACCGGCCACTACGCCCAATTGGTTCCAGGACCAGATGGTCCAGAGCTTCACCGGGCTGTCGACCCCGACAAGGACCAGTCGTACGTTCTTGCCGTGCTCGGTGCCGACCAGATCTCCCGCTCACTGTTCCCGCTGGGTGACACCGTGAAGGAGCGGGTGCGTGAAGAGGCTGCTGAGCGTGGGCTGCTCGTTGCCGACAAACCCGACAGCCACGACATCTGCTTTATTGCCGACGGCGATACCCAAGGCTTTCTCGAGTCCCACCTCGGCGAGCAGAGAGGTCAGATCCGCGACCGCGACGGCGCGGTCCTTGGCGAGCACGGCGGCTCCTACGGGTTCACCGTCGGGCAGCGCAAAGGCCTCGGACTTACCGTTGCGACCCCCGATCGAAGTCCGCGCTACGTGCTGTCGATCGAGCCGGCATCCAACACGGTCACCGTAGGACCGCGCGAGGCGCTCGAGGTACGTGAGATCGTCGCTGATCGCCTCCAGTGGTGTGGTCCGGCGGTCGGCGATGGCGAGCGGATGTCGTTTCAGTACCGGGCGCATGGTGAGTCCGTGCGGGGATCGGTCCGCGTCGTCCATGACGCCTTGGTTGCTGTCCTTGACGAGCCGGCCCGCGGGGTGGCCCCCGGGCAGACCCTCGCCCTGTACGACCGAACACGGGTCCGCGGCTCTGCGACCATCACATCCACCAGATCGCCCACATGAGCCTTGCCGGCGTGGCCACCGGGATCGGATCGCTCCCCGGCGACGATCCTCGCGCTGCGGCCGCCTTGGCCGTCGAGTCGCTTCCAGAGCTGCCGCACGTCCCTGAGCTGCCCGAACGGGGACCCTGGGCCCAGTTGGCCGGACGCGCGTCAGCTGTGCTGGTCGATCTGCCCGTCGAGTGGGAGGGAAACGCCTGGCGGGTGGCCCTGCGCCCGGGGCGCGACATGCGCCGGGCGAGGTCTTTGCTCGCCGAGGACCTCGATGCGGTGGAGGACCGTCTTCAGGGGTACCAAGGCAGGGCCAAGCTGCAGATGTGTGGTCCGCTCACGCTGGCTGCGGTCCTTGAGCTGCGTAGCGGAACAGCCGCCATCAGCGACGCCTCGGCAGTCGCCGACCTCGCGGCAAGTCTGGCCGAGGGGGTGTGCGATCACCTGCGCGACGTCCGCCGACGCGTTCCGGGAGCTGAGTGGGCAGTCCAGCTGGACGAACCGGCGCTCTCGGCAGTGACCAATGGCGCTGTTCCGCGTGCCAGCGGTTGGGGCACGCTCGCGGCGCTGGAGTCGGTCGAAGCCGGGCGCCTGCTGAGTGCGGTCCTGGGCCCGTTGGTCGACGACGAGGTGCCGGTCGTCGTTCACTCGTGCGCGTCAGATCCCGACTGGGTGGCGCTAACGAGCGGGGCGGTTGGTGCGGCCGCTCATCGAGCCATCAGCGTCGACCTCGAGGTGATCGACCTCGAGGCATCGGCCCCGGCGATGGAAGCCTGGCTTGACGCCGGAGGTGTGCTGTGGCTAGGTGTCGACCCGCTCGGCGGAGGCGCACTCTCTGGCGGCACGGCCGAGGCCGACGACCCTGCGCTCGAGAAGATCGAGGCGGCGCGCACGATGTTGGGAATCGCCCCCGAGCATTTTGGCGACAGGTTCGCGATCACCCCGTCGTGCGGGATCGCGGGCTCGGCCGATGTCGCACGAGAGTCCTACGCTGGCGTCCAACGGTTAATCCGCCGGCTACGCGGCGACAGCCCCGATGAGGGAGCGGAGGGGTATGAGCGCGGTTCCCGATGATGTGGAGGCCGAGTACCTGGCGCTGATCGAGCAGATCAACGCACACCGCAGCCGCTACCACGAGCACGATGCCCCGACCGTCTCCGACAGCGAGTACGACGAACTTGAGCGAAGGCTTCGCCAGCTCGAAGCGGAGAACCCCGACGTGGTGTCGGGCCAGTCACCGACGACGAGTGTCGGCGGCACACGGTCAGAGATGTTCGAACCGGTCCAGCACCTGCAGCAGATGTACTCGCTCGACAATGCCTTCCACGGTGACGAGCTGGCCGCCTGGGCCCTACGCATCGAGAATGGTCTCGGGGCACTTCCTCCGTTGCTCTGCGAGCTCAAGGTTGATGGACTAGCCGTTGACCTGGTGTATCGCGACGGCAGGTTGATCTCGCTGGCGACTCGTGGTGACGGGCGAGTTGGAGAAGACGTCACCTACAACGCGCAGTTCATCGCGTCGATCCCCCCGCAGCTGCAGGCGGGCTCACCCGATGTGCCGGTGCCGTCCTTGTTGGAGGTGCGCGGAGAAGTCTTCTTTCCGGTGAGCGCGTTCGACGACATCAATGCACACATGATGGACCAGGGCCGCTCGCCGTTCGCGAACCCGCGCAACGCTGCCGCCGGCACCCTGAGACAACGTATCGACCGTAGGCTCGACGATGTCGCCGAGGCCCGACGCCGCCGTGACGAGGTGAGAGCGTCCGATCGGTCGACCGACCGGATCGACCAGCGAGTGGCGCGGCTCGCGGCCGACGCCGAGCGGGCGACCGGTCAGCTGGCCGGACTGCAGCTGGTCGTGCACGGGCTCGGTGTGTGCACCGGATACCAGCCGGTGACGCTTTCTGAGTCCTACGTGGACATGGCCTCATGGGGTCTGCCGGTTTCACCGCACATCTGCGTTCACCAGTCACTGGCTGACGTGACGCAGTACATCGGGCACTTCGACAAGCACCGTCACGATGTTGAGCACGAGATCGACGGGGTGGTGGTCAAGGTCGACCCCATCAGCGACCAGCTGACCCTTGGGGCAACATCTCGAGCGCCGAGATGGGCGATTGCCTTTAAATACCCAGCCGAGATCGTCACGACCACGCTCGAGGACATTCGTGTCAACGTGGGGCGCACCGGCCGGGTCACCCCCTTTGGGGTCATGACCCCCGTCAAAGTGGCGGGATCAACGGTCCAGATGGCCACTCTGCACAACGCCTCAGAGGTCGAGCGCAAGGGAGTGCTGATCGGCGACCGAGTCTTCCTGCGCAAGGCGGGCGACGTCATCCCCGAAATCATCGGACCGGTCGTCGAGGTGCGCGACGGTAGCGAGCGCCCCTTCGCCATGCCCACCGCGTGTCCCGAGTGCGGCACACTTCTTGCCCCCCAGAAAGAGGGCGACGCCGACATCCGTTGTCCCAACACCCGCAGCTGTCCAGCTCAGTTGCGCGAGCGGCTCTTTCACATGGCAGGGAGAGGCGCCTTCGACATCGAAGGACTGGGGTACAAGGCGGCTGCTGCGCTGCTCGACTGCGACCTTGTGGTCGACGAAGGCGACGTTTTCTCCCTCGACGCAGCCGTGCTGGCCAGGTGTCCGTTCTTCACCCGTGGCACGCCAGATGGCCCAGAGCTCTCGGCGAATGCGCTAGCCCTGCTCGATCAGCTCGCTGTGGCGCGGGATCGACCACTGTGGCGGGTTCTTGTCGCTCTGTCGATCCGGCATGTCGGTCCGACAGCGGCGCAGGTTCTGGCGCGCGACCTGACCTCCATCGACGCGATCGCGGCCGCCGACCGCGACACGCTCGCTGCCGTCGACGGGGTAGGCACGATCATTGCTGAGTCGGTCAGCGACTGGTTCGCCGTCGACTGGCACCGGTCGATCGTCGACCGATGGCGCTCGGCTGGAGTTCGTATGGTTGATCCGATCCTGCCGAGTGCCGCAGACGAGACGACGGGGTCGGCGCCGCTCGCTGGTATCACTGTTGTCGTCACCGGATCGCTCGAGAGCCTGACTCGAGATGAGGCCCAGCAGGCGGTGACTGCGGCCGGAGGCAAGGTGACCGGATCGGTGTCTGGCAAGACCGACTTCCTGGTTGCTGGTGCCAACGCGGGATCGAAGCTCACCAAAGCCGAGTCGCTCGGGGTCCGAGTGCTCGATGACGAGCAGTTCAGTCGCCTCCTCACCGGTGGACCCGCCGCGTTGGACTGAATGGGTGAACAGGAAGTAATCGACTGATCACAGATCGTCACAACGCCGATACCATGGTGAGCGGTCTGACCGTGGACAGCCCACGGATGCATGGCGGGGCGAGAGGTGGTGGGCGGTGAGCGGCGCCGACCTATCAGCAGATCTCGCACCTGCCTCTGACGACGCGCCCCGCGTCAGCCTGCTGAAGCCCTCGATGTTCGCGGCCGGCTGGTGGATCTCAGTGGTCGGCGGGCTCGCGCTGGTCGGCTATTCGCTGTGGCAGACCGTCCCAGCGCTTGGGGACGCCGACGCAGCCTTCTGGGTCATCGCGGGGCTGCTGCTCTTCTTCGAGTTCAGCCCAGTCATCATCGGCAGCGGATATGACAGCCAGGGGGTTGCCACCAGCGATGCCTTCACCTTCGCGATCTTGTATCTCTACGGTCCTTGGCCAGCTATTGCCCTGATCTCGGCGGCCACCTTGGTGTCTGAGTTGGTCAAGCGCAAGCCGCCATGGAAGGTGCCGTACAACATCGGGCAGTTCGCGTTGAGTCTTGGGTCGGCAGCACTCCTGATGGGGCTTTGGCTGCGACTCAGCGGTCAAGTTGCGCCGACGCTCTCAGAGCCGTTAGGCGCCCTGCAACCGATCGACCTGGTGTGGATGGTAGCTGGCTGGATTGCCTTCTTCGTTGTCAACAACACACTCTTTTCGATGCTGGCCGACCCGGGGCGCACATTCGCTGACGACTTCTTCGACGACTTCGCCTACTACTTCTTCACGAACCTCGCCGTTCTGGCGGTCGCCCCCATCGTGGTCTTCGTGTCCGCCCAGCCGGCCTACCTTCCGTTGTTGTTGTTGCCGCTCTACGCGGTGCGTAAGACGGCATCGATTTCACGAGAGAAGGAACACCAGGCGCTGCATGACTCGCTCACGGGACTGCCCAACCGCAAGATGATCCTCGGTGAGCTCGCCGACCGGCTCGATGCCGCAGGCCGCAAGAAGACCCAGGTCGCTTTCTGTCTTCTCGACCTCGATCGGTTCAAAGAGGTCAACGACACACTGGGGCACCAAGTAGGGGACCGCCTGCTCGCCGTCGTAGCCCAGCGAATCCAAGGCGCGCTGCGTCCCAATGACATCGTGGCCAGGCTCGGTGGCGACGAGTACGCGATCCTTCTCGACCCAGTGCGCGGCCCGGACGCAGCGGTTGAGGTGGCTCAACGGGTACGCCAGGCACTCACCAGACCGTTCCATGTCGAGGGAATGCTCTTCGAACTCGAAGCGAGCATCGGGGTGGCGGTCTTCCCTGAGCATGGTGAAGACGTTGACCCGATCGTCCGCCGCTCAGACGTGGCGATGTACCTGGCGAAGGAGGAACGCACCGGGGTCGAGCTCTATGTCGCCGACCGTGACCGGAACTCGGCCAGCAGGCTCTCGCTGTTGGGCGGGCTCCGTCATGCGCTCCAGAACCACGAGCTCCACGTGCACTACCAACCCAAGGTCTCGATGTCATCGGGTGCCGTCGTCGGGGTTGAGGCTCTAGTGCGATGGCATCACCCGCAGCGCGGTCTGATCATGCCCGATGATTTCATCCCGATGGCCGAACACTCAGGGCTCATGGCACCGCTCACCGAGTACGTCATCAACGAGTCGCTTGAGCAGGTTGCGCGTTGGCGAGTCGCCGGACTCGAGATCCCGGTGGCAGTGAATGTCTCGATGCGCGACCTTCACGGCCGGGATCTGCTCGGAGTAGTTGCTGCGGCCCTCGAGCAGCACGACCTTCCAGCCTCGTTGCTCGTCCTCGAGCTGACCGAGCGAGTCCTCACTCGTGATTCTGGTGAGGTGAACTCGACCCTGAACGCGTTGCGACGATTGGGGGTCGCTGCTTCGCTCGACGACTTCGGCACTGGGTACTCCTCAATGGTCCTGCTCAAGAGCCTGCCGATTGCCGAGATCAAGATCGATCGGTCCTTCGTCTCCCGGCTCACAGCCGACCCCGGCGACGTGACGATCGTGGCGTCGATCGTCGACCTCGCGCATGGTCTCGGCATGACGGCCGTCGCCGAGGGTGTTGAGTCCAAGCAGGTCTGGGATCTGTTGCAGGGCCTTGGTTGCGATGCCGTGCAGGGCTGGTACGTCAGCCGTCCGCTCGACGCCGAGCACGCAACGACATGGTTGCTGCGGCATCCCTCGCAGCAGCGAGCCCTGCGGGTGCTTCGCGGGGGAGCCGAAGGGGTCGGCGGGTCGGCTTAAACCCATCCGTAGGATGGCGCTGCACTCCATCAGATGACCCTGATGCTCATCAGACGACCCTGATGCTCATCAGACGACCCTGACGGCCACCACATGCCAATGGCAGGAGACCCATGCCTGCGCTCGAACGTGACGATGTCGCCCATTTGGCGCGGCTGTCCCGACTTCAGCTCACCGACGACGAACTCGACCATTACGGCGAGCAGCTCGACGTCATCTTGGGCGCAGTCGCGCGCGTCGCCGAGGTGGCGGCCGACGATGTGCCACCGACCACCCATGCCGTCCCTGTTGTGAATGTCACGCGTGCTGATGTCCTCGTTCCGTGTCTGCCTCGTGAGCAAGTCCTTGCCGGTGCTCCTGCTGCCGAAGATGACCGTTTTCGAGTGCCCCGGATTCTCGACGAGGAGGAGCAGTGAGCGACCTCACTCGTCTTGGTGCCGCCGCCACCGCCGAGGCGGTGGCTGACGGCACGGTGACGGCACAAGAGGTCGCCGCGGCACATCTGGACCGCATCGAACAGACCGACGACGCCGTCCACGCCTTCTTGCACGTCGATCGTGAGCTGACTATGGCCGCTGCCGCCACGGTTGACGCCGAACGATCCGCCGGCAATCACCTCAGCGCACTCGCCGGCGTCCCACTGGCGCTCAAGGACGTCTTTACGATGCGCGGCGCCCCGACCACATGCGGGTCAAAGATTCTTGATGGTTGGCGGCCGCCCTACGACTCGACGGTCGTTGAACGGCTGCGCGCCGCGGGTGTCGTGGTGCTCGGAAAGACCAACATGGACGAGTTTGCCATGGGTTCGTCCACCGAGAACTCTGCCTACGGAGTCACGCGAAACCCCTGGAACCTCGACCGCGTCCCCGGAGGTTCCTCCGGTGGGTCGAGCGCCGCTGTGGCCGCCCACCAGGCCCCTCTGGCGCTGGGCACCGACACCGGCGGCTCCATTCGTCAGCCGGCGGCCGTGACCGGGATCGTCGGCGTCAAGCCGACTTACGGGGGGGTGTCGCGATACGGGCTGGTGGCGTTCTCGTCGTCCCTCGACCAGGGTGGGCCGTTCGGCCGCTCAGTGCTCGACGCCGCCCTGCTGCACGAGGTGATTGCCGGGCACGATCCGCGCGACGCCACCTCGATCGACGCCCCAGTGCCACCGGTCGTGGCGGCCGCTCGCGGAAAGCTCGGAGGCGTGGACGGGCTGAGGGTGGGCGTGGTCACTCAGCTGCAGGGGGCCGGCTACCAGCCAGGGGTGCAAGCCAGGTTCGACGAGGTGGTGGCCCTCTTGACGTCGATGGGCGCCGACGTCCTTGAGGTGTCGTGTCCCTCGTTCGAGTACGCGCTACCCGCCTACTACCTGATCGCTCCTAGTGAGTGCTCGAGCAACCTCGCGCGTTTTGACGGCATGCGTTACGGACTGCGTGCCGGCGACGACGGCGAGAACGGCGTCGAACAGGTGATGGCGCTGACCAGGGCAGCTGGGTTCGGCCCGGAGGTCAAACGACGCATCATGCTCGGCACCTATGCGTTGTCGGCCGGCTACTACGACGCGTACTACGGCCAGGCACAGAAAGTGCGCACCTTGATTCGCCGCGACTTCGAGGCCGCCTACGAAACCGTTGATGTCTTGCTCTCGCCGACCACACCGACCGTGGCCTTCCCGATCGGAGAGCGGGCCGATGATCCGATCGCGATGTACAAGGCCGATCTCGCCACCCTGCCCTCCAGCCTCTACGGTGGCCCAGCCATGAGCCTTCCAGCGGGCCTCGGCGACGATCAGCTTCCGGTCGGCGTCCAGCTGATGGCGGCGGTCCAGCGCGACGAACAGATCTACCGCGTCGGGGCAGCCCTCGAGGCTGCGCTGCAGCAACAGTGGGGCGGACCCTTGCTGGACCAGATGCCAGAACTCGGAGGTGCGATATGACCACCACATCGAGTGAGACGCTGATGACTTTCGAGGAAGCCATCGCCGCATTCGACCCGGTCATAGGGCTCGAGGTGCATGTTGAGCTCAACACGTTGACCAAGATGTTCTGCGGCTGTCCCACCGAGTTCGGCGCTGCTCCCAACACTCAGGTGTGCCCCGTCTGCCTTGGCCTTCCTGGTGCCCTTCCGGTGGTGAATGAGAAGGCGGTTGAGTCGGCCATGCGGATCGGGCTCGCGCTCGGCTGTTCTATCGCGCCGTGGTCGCGCTTCGCCCGCAAGAACTACTTCTACCCCGACATGCCCAAGGACTTCCAGACCTCGCAGTACGACGAGCCGATCGCCTTCA
>JBDTTS010000034.1:0-13075 GCA_039930525.1 Actinomycetes bacterium
CGAGCGCTGGTGTTGAACGCCACCTACGAGCCGCTCTGCGTCGTCGCCGACCGCAGGGCACTGGTCCTTGTCCTGACGCGCAAGGCGGACTCCGTCGAAGAGACCGAACGGGTCGCCCGAAGCGAGCGACGAGTGGTGCCCCTGCCCTCGGTTGTGCGGCTCGTGCGCTTCGTCCGGGTACCGCGTCGAGCGGCGGTTCCGCTCACCAGGCGTGCGGTGTTCGCGCGTGACGGAGGTCGCTGCGTCTACTGCGACTCACCGGCCACCAGCCTCGACCACGTCGTCCCGCGTAGCCGCGGTGGGCTCCACGTGTGGGAGAACGTCGTCTCGGCCTGTCGCCGGTGCAACCACGTCAAGGCCGATCGAAGCGTCTCCGATCTTGGATGGCCGATGCGCCACGCTCCGTTCCAGCCCGTCGGCCCAGCCTGGCGGATTCTGGGGTCGGGTTGCGCCGACCCAGTCTGGGTCCCGTATCTGGTGGATCATGCCGGTGGCGGAGCTGGACGGGCGGTTGGGCTCAGCGCCATCGACGACGTCGCGATGCCTGCCTGACAACTCGGCTCGGCAGGGGAGGGGAGGACGCCGCTGCGCGCTTTCGGTACCGTGACGCCATGCCTACCGTCGAGATTTTGGGCTGGTTCGTCCTGCTGCCCCTCACGCTGTATGCCGTGATCGCACTTTTGGTCTACACACCGTCATGGGTGCGAGGCCCCAAATACCGACCAGGGTTGTCGTGGTGGGCTGAGCCAATCTGGATTGGTGGCACCGACCTAGAGGTGGCTGCTGCCGCTGAGTCAGTCCGTGAGGGGGGTGGCTGCAGTGCCCGCTGGTGATGCATTCTCGGCTGGACAGCTCGACGCCATTGAGCGCGCGATTGAGCACGCGCACGCCGAGAGCGGCCTTGACTACTCAGTATTCGTCGGGGCTCCAGACGGTGAACTGCGCGAGCAGGGTCGACAACTGCTCGGTGCCCTGGGTGCCGACGCCGAACGTTCGGTGATCGTCGTGGTCGACCCCGCTCACCGACGCCTCGAAATCTTGACCGGGGCCACTGCCGCAAGGTATCTCGACGATCGGGCGACGGCCCTCGGAGCGATGTCGATGACGTCGTCGTTCGCCGCCGGCGATCTGGCCGGGGGCATCGTTGCTGGCCTTCACACGTTGAGCGAACATGCGCGGCATCCGCGCACCCTGCACACCGACCGCACCGAGTAGCCCCCAAGCCTGCTTGCCCGCCGACTGTCCCCTTGAGTGCGACTCCAGGCCCGCCGAGTGTCCCTCTGGGTGCCACCCAGACGCGCCGAGTGTGAGTTATCGGCGCGCCTGCGCGACGAGGAGTCGAACCTCTGACTCAAAGGCTTGACTCGTTGTGAAGATGTCTTCCTTCCGCCATACCCGCACAACCCATCCGCGCTTCGCGATCCACTCCCGACGCCGCTCATCGTGTTCTTTCTGATCGGGACCGTGAAACTCTTCGCCGTCGTACTCAAAGGCCAGCATCCAGTGCTTCCAGCCGAGATCGAGCACGTAGCGTCGCTCACCAAAGAGGTCATGGACGGGTACCTGCAACTCCGGGCGAGGGAGCCCCATGTCGATAACGCGAAGGCGAAGTCGCGACTCACCACCGGACTCACTGCGACCGTCAGCGAGATCGGCGACTTCGTACGCCTGCCGAATGCCACGGCGGCCTCGCCAGCGAACCAACTGCTTGCGGAATGGCTCGGGCTCGATCAACTTGTGGTGCAGGAACGCGTCCAGGGATACCAAGGCGTCGGACCGCGGCAAGGAACGTGCCAGGTCAGCGGCGGTGCGAAGAGGCGTCGTCACGTGAAGGTCGCCAAGCCGCATGACATCGCCCGGGAGGAGGTCGTCGGCGACATAGGTCGAAAGCAGTGGACTCTTTGAGCGAAGCTCCTGCCGCGAAGTAACGACCTCCAGCGGTGGTGTCTGCGGGAAACCACGGTAGTCGAGGCAGTCAGGCCCATGGAGCCACGCTGCCGTCCGTCGAGCAATGATCAGATTCGGCGAGAGGATGCGTGAGGCAATGGCGAGACGCAGTTGGACGGTGTCTGGCAAGGAGGCGTCAACGAAGTAGCCCGGGTAGACCTCGCGAATGTGGCGCTCGCTCGTGAGGGAGCGCCACTCTTGCGGGCGGACGCCGAAGTCGAACGCTTCCGACTTGGTGAAGAGAGTCGATGGCAGCATGCGCGGAGTCTGGACGTGTCGGGGCTCCACCTCGTTGTCCTCGTCGCTCTTGGTGGACAACGTGCACTAGCTGCGCCTGTGGACGGGGGACAGTCGGCGGGCGTGGCTGGCACTCAAGGGGACAGTCGGCGGGCGTGGCTGGCACTCAAGGGGACAGTCGGCGGGCTTAGTAGGCGCGCTGAGCCGCTAGCGAGCGTCGGACGCCGTCGGCGGCCTCGAGCAGCAGGCGGCGAAGCGCGGGAGGTGACTCGTTGGACGCCACGTGGTGTTCGGTGCGGTCGATGGTTGCCTGTTCGATCAAGAACGACGGGTAGAGCCCGACGACGATCGTCTGGGCGGACTCATTGGTGCGATCACGCCAGACCGTCTCGATCGCACCGAAGTAGCGGTCAACGAGGACACGGTTCAACTCAGCCTGATCAGGGCCGTTGAGACCCGCCACTGTTGCGTTGAGCAGCGCATTGGGTAGGTCGTCAGACTCGACGGCCGCTCGCCACGCCCGATCCTTGTCTTCAAGGGTCGGCAACGCGGCCCGAGCCGCCGCCGCGTGGCGTTCACCGGTTGCAGTGCGGTCGCGCTCGAACTCAGCGTCGATGTCGTTCGCGTCCAGACGGCTGGTAGCTACCAATCGATGCACCAGGCTCCAGCGAAGGTCGGCATCGAGCGTCAGACCGTCATAGTCAGAGCCTTCGGCCAGCGTCGTGGCCACGGCGTCGAGCTGGACGTCAGTGCGCGCGATGCTCACGAAGGCTCGGTACAGCGCCAGCTGATGGTCGCTGCCGGGCTTTGCGGCGGCCGCCTGTTGCTGGAGGTAGCCGGCGAAGGCAGCCAGTTCGGTTTCGCGGTCGTCTGCCGGTGTAAACAAATACAGCGCAGAGGTGGCTTGCCGTACCACTACCTGAAGAACGCCAACGTCAGTTTCATGGGGAAGCCCGCTGCGCGCCAGCGTGACAAAGTCTCGTGCAGAGAACTCGGCATCGCGGGTCATGTCCCATGCAGCCGTCCAGCAGAGAGCTCGGGCGAGAGTGTCGGTGAGTTCTCCGATGTGGTCGACGAGCGTTTGTGCCGACCTCTCGTCGAGGCGGATCTTGGTGTAGGCGAGGTCGTCGTCATTGACCAGTACCAGGTCGGGCTGCGCGATTCCGACGAGCTCGTCGACGGTCGTGCGCTCACCCACGACGTCTAACTCGACTCGGCCAGTCCGTACGAGGCCCTGGTCGGTGCGCTCGTAGAGGCCAACCGCGATCCGATGCGAACGAATGGTCGGGTGGGTCTCTGGTGCACTTTGCAGGATATCGAACGAGGTGAACTTCCCGTCGCTATCCACCGTGAAGTCTGGACGCAGAGTGTTGAGCCCGGCGGTCTCCAGCCACTCCTTGGCCCAACTCGAAAGGTCGCGTCCTGACGTCTGCTCAAGTGCACCGAGTAGGTCGACGAGCTCGGTATTGCCCCACGCGTGCTTGTCGAAGTACGACCGGACGCCATCGACAAAGGCGTCGCGCCCGACCCAGGCCACTAGCTGCTTGAGTACAGATGCCCCTTTTGCATAGGTGATGCCGTCGAAGTTGACCTCGACGTCTTCGATGTCGCGGATGTCGGCAGAGATCGGGTGCGTAGACGGCAACTGATCCTGTCGGTAGCCCCACGTCTTCTCAGAGTTGGCAAATGTCGTCCAGGCGTTCTTCCAGTGCGTTGCCTCGGCCATGCAGAGCGCCGATACATAGGTGGCGAACGACTCGTTGAGCCACAGGTCGTCCCACCACCGCATGGTGACCAAGTCGCCGAACCACATGTGCGCGAGCTCGTGCAGGATGGTCTCAGCCCGACGTTCGTAAGCGGCGTCGGTGACCTTCGACCGGAAGACGTAGTCCTCGAGGATGGTGACCGCTCCAGCGTTCTCCATCGCGCCAGCGTTGAACTCTGGCACGAAGAGCTGGTCGTACTTAGCGAAAGGGTACGGCGTTGCAAAGAGTTCTTCGAAGTAGTCGAAGCCGAGCTTGGTGACATCGAAGATCGGGCCAGCGTCGAGGTGCTCAGCCAACGAGCGTCGACAGAAGACGCCCATCGGAATACCCCGGTGCTCATCGCGCACGACGTGGTAGGGGCCAGCGATCAGAGCAGTGATGTACGTCGACATGCGCGGCGTGGGCTCGAATGACCATCGCGCGGAGCCAGCGGTAACAGGCTCGGATTTGGGAGTCGGTGAGTTGGAGACAACCTGCCAGTCGTCCGGCGCGGTGACCGTAAAGGCGAAGGCCGCCTTCAGGTCCGGCTGGTCGAAGCAAGTGAACATGCGGCGGGCATCGATCACCTCGAACTGGGTGTAGAGGTAGACGGCTTTGTCGACGGGGTCGACGAACCGGTGTAAGCCCTCGCCAGTGTTCATGTATGCGCAGTCGGCGACGACGCGCAGCTCGTTCTGCTCTGCGAGGTCTGTCAGGGAAACCCGAGCGCCGTCGAAGACTGCGAGATCGAGCGCGACGCCGTTGAGCGTGATCGACGTGACGGCCGGAGCGATGAGGTCGATGAAGGTCGAGGTGCCCGACTCGGCGCTGAACCGCACGGTCGTGTCCGACCCAAACGTCGAGTCGCCCTTCGTGAGGTCGAGCACCACGTTGTAGCTGTCGACGGCGACGAGTTGCGAGCGCTCGCGGGCCTCGTCGCGGGTCAAGTTTTCGCCAGGCACTCGGCACTCCTTCAAGGGGGATGAGGTTCGCCGGCCCACGCTACGCGAGCCGGCTCAGGTGGCGAGAGCCAGGAACATACATGAGACTACAACAAGTTGACATCAACAGACTTTGGAGCGATTAATGCCGCAACCAGACATGCAGCACCCCGACACCGCACCGGACGTTGCGCGGGAGACTGCCGATTTCTGGTTCGACCCGCTCTGTCCGTGGGCGTGGCTCGCGTCACGCTGGATGCTGGAGGTCGAGCAGGTACGCCCCGTGGTGACTCGGTGGCACGTCATGAGCCTTTCTGTGTTGAACGAAGGGGGCGACCTTTCCGACGGCGAGGCCGCCTTCGTGCGCGAGGCCTGGGGCCCCGTGCGGGTCTGCGTCGCGGCTGAGCGGGCGCACGGACCGGACGCGCTGCTCCCGCTCTATACGGCCCTCGGTACGAAGTTCCACGTAGATGGTCAGCCGAACAACCGCGCCACGATCCAGGCTGCGCTTGCTGAAGTGGGACTGCCCCTGGACCTGGCAGATGCGGCAAATGACGAGGGGTTGGACGAGGAGCTCCGGCTGAGCCATCAGGCCGGGATCGATCAAGTGGGCGAGGACGTGGGGACGCCGGTGATCTCGGTGGCGGGCGTGGCCTTCTTCGGCCCAGTTGTTACGCCGGCTCCGCGCGGTGAGGCAGCTGGTCGGCTGTGGGACGGCGTCCGGCTGGTCGCTGGAACAGACGGCTTCTTCGAAATGAAGCGATCGCGTGACGTCGAGCCGATCTTCGACTAGTCCCTCGCGAAAGCCCGCGTTGTCGAGGTCCCACCAATCTTGATGGCGAGATTGTCGGGGTTGGTGCAGAGCCATCGCATGGTCACGTGCGCTAGCGTTCCCTGGCGTTGTCCATAACGCACAGTTGCCCAACAGCTGACAGTCCCTCCTGGAGGACCCGTGACCACCCTCAACCCCTCGCTGGGACGTCCCGGCACCCTGGCCGACTTGATCCCGGGAACGGGGACCGTCGCGATCGTTCGGGATGCCGGCCTCATCGTCGGGGGAGCGGCGCTCACGGGTCTAGCGGCTCAGGTCTCGATTCCCTTGAGCTTTACGCCGGTGCCGCTGACGTTGCAAACCCTGTCGGTACTTCTGGTCGGGGCGAGCCTGGGCTGGCTGCGCGGAGTCCTGAGCATGCTGGTGTACCTCGCTGTTCCAGCCTTGGGCGTTCCGTGGTTCGCGGGGGGTAGCGACTACGCCGACCCCGCTCTCAAGTTCACCTACGGCTATCTGATCGGCTTTGTGTTTGCTGCGGCCTTGGCGGGTTACCTCAGCTCACGAGGCAACGACCGCCACTTCGTGTCGTCATTCGGAGAGATGGTGCTCTCCAGCGCGCTGATCTACGCCTTCGGGGTGTCAGTCCTGATGGTCACGGCCGACCTCGGCGTCGGCGACGGCGTCGCCCAGGGCCTTGCTCCGTTCATCCCGGGCGACATGCTCAAAGCGCTGGCCGCTGCCGGGCTGCTGCCGCTGGCGTGGAAGCTGGTCAACCGCGATAAGAAGGCCTGATGCGCGTCCACATCGGGTCTGACCACGCTGGTCTGGACGCCAAGCAGTTCCTCGTGACGGCGCTCACTGACGGGGGACGCGAGGTCATCGACCATGGGCCGCTCGCCTATGACGCACTCGACGACTACCCGCCGTTCTGCCTCGCGACTGGCGCTGGGGTCGCGTCTGACCCTGGAAGTTTCGGGATCGTCCTCGGAGGGTCGGGAAACGGTGAGCAGATTGCCGCGAACAAAGTTGCTGGTGTGCGGGCAGCGCTCGTCTGGAGCGAGCAGATTGCGACATTGGCGCGCGAGCACAACGACGCCAATGTCATTTCGATCGGCGCGCGGATGCACACCGAAACTGAGCTGTTGGCCTTCGTCGAGGCGTTCCTCAGCACTCCGTTCAGCGGTGATGACCGGCACATCCGACGGATCGGGCAGCTCGCTGCGTACGAGCGAACCGGCGAGGTGCCGAAAACGGCCTGACCCGGCAGGCTGAGCTCATGCCAGAGGGACACGTCATTCACCGAATTGCCGGTCAACATCGCACGCGATTTGCCGGTGGGACTGTTTCGGTGACGAGTCCGCAGGGCCGGTTTCTGGAGGCTGACCGGCTCGATGGTCGTGAGTTGAAGGCGGTCGAGGCGTACGGAAAGCACCTGATCTATGAGTTCGACGGTCGCCGCTATGTGCATGTGCACCTCGGGCTGTTCGGCAAGGTCCGTACCGACCACCAGCCGGCCCCACCGGCCGGCTCGACCGTCCGGATGCGGCTCGCCACCGACGGCTGGTACGCCGATCTTGTGGGCCCGACGCGCTGCCGGCTGATCGATGGCGATCAGCGCTCGTCGCTGTTGGCTCGTCTCGGGCCAGACCCGCTGCGCCGAAACGTCAATCCTGACCTGGCCTACCAACGCATCGCGCGCAGCCGGCAACCCATCGCGGCGCTGCTGATGGACCAGAGTGTGGTGGCCGGCATCGGAAACGTCTATCGCGCTGAACTCCTCTTTCGCGCGCGGCTCGACCCCTTTCGCCCGGGTGAGGCTGTGTCAGCTGCCACCTGGCAGCAGATCTGGGACGACGCCCGAACGCTCATGCGTGCCGGCGTCCGCAGCGGACGGATCATCACGACCGAGACTCGGGACCGAGACCATCAGGGGCGCATTGTTCGTGCGTCCGATGCGCACTACGCCTATGGACGTACGGGACGCTGGTGCCGTAGGTGCCACAGGAACATTCGCGCGTACGACCTGGCTGGCCGAACCCTCTACTGGTGCCCCACCTGCCAGCAGTAGTGGCTGCCTAGAAAACAAAGGGGCAGTAGGCAGCCCAGTCGGCGCCGAAAGCCGCGGACGTTGCCGCCAATGCCCCGTGGGTCTGCTCGCCGACCCACCCTGCATGGCCATGACTCATGAGAGTTGGCCCACCGAGCAGGATCGAACTAAGAGTGCGGATGTCCATACAGAGGTCGGCGTCGGACGACGTGCGCTTGCACGAAGCACCGTCGGGGCCGCCCGACAGGCGCCAAGTGCCGGCGTTCTGAGCGAACTTTGAGTCGGTGACTTTAAGAGTCACGTCGATGTCAGTGGCGTATGCGCGACCTGACAGTGCGGTCGGCAAGTCGAGAATCCGGACCCACATTGCGTCGTTGACCTGGCGCGTGGTTTGCCTTGAATGTTCGAGCCAACTGAGTACCGGGTCGTCCACTGGCAGGTTCCACCAAGTTGTCTTGGTCATTAGGTCGAGCGAAAAGCAGTACGACCAGAGCGCCGCATGCGCAGCGGCGTCCAGGCTCATCAGTCGCCTGACAACTACCGAGCCTTCGGCGAACCGTCCAGTTGGCCACGATTCCTTGAGGGCATAGCGCAGAAACCCACGGACGCCGTCGTCGTCCTCTGCGACAACGGTCTGTGTACGTGTCGCTCCGTCCCGATAGTGAGGGGGGTCGTAGATGTGTGCCGCGTTCCACTTGTCGTCTATGGCGAGGACCCCGCCGCGTCGCCGCCCTGCGTCCTCGTAAATCGGAGCGGTCAGTGCGAAGTCGTCGGCAGTGTCGACCATCCGCAGCCGCAGTGAGGGGTCGCTCGGCGCGCCCTGCAGCGCGCTGGGAGCGTGCGGGATCTCGATGCTGAGTCGTTGGGTGGCGACGCCGTAGCCGAACCGGCCGTAGATCGCTGCATCAGCTGCCCACAGGGCGGCAATGGGTTCATTCCGTGCCATGCCGTCCTCGTGCAGCGTTGTCAGCATCTGCGACATCACGCCGCGCCGCCGATGGGTGGGCAGGACACCGATCCAGGTGACGCCTGCCGTCGGCAACGATCCGCCTGGAGTGCTGGTTTGTAGGGAGAAGTTCGCGCACGTGCCAGCGACCACATCGCCGTCCCAGGCGAGAAAGGCGCGATCGTCGTCGACAACTCCGTATGCCGGAGAGGTCAGATCTTCCTCATGGGTCGGCTCGCCGAAGACAGTCTCACCGAAGGTTTGGACTGTCCGTAAGGCGTCCAGGCGACCTGTGAAACCGACCATGTAGTTGCGAATCTCAACAGGCATACCCTCTGCCTACCATCGACTCAGCTGTGGAGGCGACCGATTTTCTCAAGTGATCGTGACTAGTCGACTCGCATACTGTCGGTGATCGCATCAGAGGGATGAGCGTCGCCGTAGCGGTGCTAGCGACTAAGGGAGACCGTCAGCAGGACCGCACTGTCCTCGATCGCATCAAGACGGTGCCGGGTGTCGGGGATCACGAGAAGGTCTCCGGTCGTCCCCTTGGTGGTGGTCGCAGCCCCAGTCAACTCAACCCTGCCGTGGAGGATCTGCAAGGTGGCTTCGCCAGGGCTTTCATGTTCGTCAAGGCTACGACCTGCAGACAGGGCGATCAGGGTCTGGCGAAGGGCGTGTTCGTGGCCCCCGTAGACCGTGCATGCGCTGCGGCCGCTCGGAGCGCCACTCGCGACCAGCAGATGCTGGTCAACAAGTGAGGTGAGTGACGTCGTTTCCATAAAGAACCTCCGGTAGCTGGTGTCAGTAAATCGACGGCGCATGGTCGTCAGGGGTGGTAGTCATGCTAGATCCGTTCACCGAGACGCAAGCAGCGCGCACGCGGCGGCCAGGAGAAAGCCGCCCAGTTCGATGATGCCAATCATCCCTGGTCGCATCGGATGTCGACCGACGAGGAAGGCACGAACGGCTAGCACGAGGAATGGGGGGATCAGCCATGCGCCGTCAGGCCATCCCCACCAGAACGCCAAAGCTATCGAGGCGGGAACGCAAGCCACAGCGAAGGCTCGAGATCCGCGGGCGTAGCGGGTGTCACGGCGTTCTCGGATGAGTGACTTCACGTGCAGCGTCGATCCGGTGAGAACCATCGCGCACACAAAGCCCAGTACCCACACCTGAACGGGAATGTCCGTCATGCTCGGCGGCGACCAGGAGTCGCTCCCCGCTCCCACAGCCCATGTCACAGCCACCATCGCTGAGCACTCGGCGACGAAGACCAGGTCGTTGCCAAGGGCTCGCTCGTTGTTGTGGCGGGCATACCCGAGATTGATGGCGAAGAGCACGGCGTACGCAAGCCCGATCCAGAGCAACCACGGACGCCAAACGAGGAGCACAACGACGGCAGGAAATACGAGGGCAGACCACACCAAGAACGGGCGGCGGAACCGCTGGGGGCGTTTGGCCCGCACAAGCCCCAGCGCCGCGTATGACAGCGGGTAGGCGGCAATCCAAGCCACCGCAAGGACAACCAGCAATGGCGTCCACGGCGTCACGACGAACCCGAAGACAAGAGGCAGCGCCAAAAAGGCCCAAGCGCCGTGCTGTGGTGGCACGTACGCACTCACGACTGAATGTCCTCGAGCACCCTCATACCCTAGGGAGACGTCGGATGAGTCGACGCCTGGCCATCGCCTAAAACACCGCCATCATGCAGGCAGTCTGCTTCGGCGGGCAGGGTGAAGGGGGCGTGGGTACGGTGTGCTGGAGATCATGACTGGCTGCGCTGTGGCCCGAACCCGACAACAGGAGCCACGGCAGATGGCATACACACCGGACTCGGTGCCCGACCTAACCGGCAAGGTCGCGGTGGTCACAGGTGCGAACGGTGGCCTGGGCCTGCAGACAGCCAGAGTGTTCGCCGGCAAAGGTGGACACGTAGTGATGGCGGTCCGAAATCAGGACAAGGCCAACTTGGCAGTTGACGCGATCAGGGATGAGTTCCCGGACGCCGGCCTTGAGCTGGTCGAGCTTGACTTGGCCAGCCAGGCGTCGGTGAAGAAGGCCGCGGCGCAAATCGTGAGCACGCACGAGCGGATCGACATCCTCGTGAACAACGCCGGGTTGATGGCGCTGCCAGAGCGGATGACTGCTGATGGCTACGAAATGCAGTTGGGCGTGAATCACCTTGGGCACTGGTCGCTCACTTCTTTGTTGATGCAGCCCGTCCTGAACGCGGAATCCGCTCGAGTGGTGACGGTGACAAGCGTTACCCACCACGCGGGACGCCCAACCGGCTCCGAAAACCCGCACCTGCACGGCTCATACGACCCGTGGCGGGCTTACGGGCAGTCCAAGCTCGCCAACTACCACTTCGGTCTCGGTCTGCAGTCTGAGTTCGCCAAGGCGGGGGTCAGGGCCAAGAGCCTGATTGCGCATCCTGGCCTGTCGCACAGCGACCTACTGACCACAACTGTGGCGGAGGGTGGGGCGGGACTTTCGGGGCGGTTCTGGTCCACGATGGCTAAGTACGCGGGCATGGATGTTCGGCGTGGTGCCATGCCTCAGATCCGAGCGGCCACCGATCCGAAGGCCAAGGGCGGGGAGTTCTACGGTCCTCGATTCATCACCACCGGTCGCGCGGTGCGTCTGCCCGTCCTCCGGCGCGGCAACGCCGAAGATATTGACACCCTGTGGCAGGTCTCTGAACGCGAGACGGGTATCGCGCTCGACGTGAAGTCAGCCTGAGCGCACATTCCAGTCTTCGCGCCACATCGCGAGCGCTAGGGGTCTGTCATCAGAGGGTCGTGGAACGGCGCGGAGCTCCGGCGAGCTCGCTGATCTCCGCCACGTGCGCAACGAGCACCTCGGTGAACGCGTCCTCGTCATCGGTATGCGGGTGGTGTCCGGCGCCGGCAATCTCTACGAACTTGCTGCCCGGCAACTGATCGTGGGCATCGCGACCATGTCGGATCGGAACCATCAGATCCAGCTCGCCCCACACGATCAACACTCGGCGGGGATCCAATGTGGTGAGCTGGCTGACGGCCGAGACTCGTTGCCCTTCTGGCCCGACGACGCTGCGCAGCGTGGCCAGGAATGCGGTTCGGCGTCCTTGGTCGCGCAGTGACTCGAGTCGGTTCCGCGCCGTGGCGCTGAGGATGGGTCGCTGCTTGCCGAACTGACCCAACACGCGATCGGTCCGCGCTGCGAGTCCCAGAACTCGCGGATGGCCTGCGGTCCGTAGGGCGAGATCAGCGCCTGGCAGGGTCGCGGCACGGAGCGAGGCACCCACGTCAGGGCCAAGGCCACCGCTGGACACGAGAGTCAGGGATGCCACGCGGTCGGGGTACTGGTACGCGAACTGGAGGCTGATGCCACCACCGAGGGAGTGCCCCACCAGGTGCACCCGGTCTAGTTCGAGGTGGTCCATCAGATCGCGCATCGTGTTGGCATGGGCGCCCAAGCTGAAGTCGCCGTGCCCCATGCTTGAGGATCCGTGCCCCAGCAGGTCGAGGGCGACGAAAGGGAGCCCAGCCGACGAGAGCCGATCGGGAATGTCTCCCCAGGTCTCGATGCTGGAGCCGACCCCGTGAATCATCAAGAGGGGAACGCCCGCACCGCCGTGCTGGAGGTAGCTGACGCGGTGTCCATGCAGGTTGGCGTGCGCGCGGCGCTGTGGGCTGGTGGCCACGTCAGCCTCCTTCGTAAGTTACGGAACCGTAGGTTACGCAACCGTAACTTAAAGCGGGGTGCTGTCCAACCGGGGGGCTACCCGGGGTGGGCCGAGCGCGTTTGATCGCCCGGCTGGAAGGGCGCTGACAAACCGCTGGAATACGTCCGGACATCCGTACGTTCATACGGGTATGACATCTCTGCGCTCAGCCCACGACCACCCCCAGGACGCTGACCGTGTGGCCGCGGCTCGGTCAGCTGGCCTCAGCGCCGACCACGCCGCTGAGCTTGCCGGAACCCTCAGTCTTCTGTCCGAGCCGACTCGACTGCGCATTCTCTACGCGCTCGACCACGTCGAGGAGCTGTGCGTCGGTGACCTCGCGGTCGCCTTAGATGTTGGAGAGGACGCCACGTCGTACGCGTTGCGATTGCTCCGAGCCGCAGGGTTGGTCAACAAACGAAAAGACGGGCGCGTCGTCTACTACCGGCTTTCCGACGACTTCCCCGAACCACTGCTCGAGCACTGCCTGCGACGACTCGTCGACCTGACCGAGACGAAGAGACCGCAGCACGGACGAAGGGACAGGCGATGACCACGAAGACCACCTCGACGGTGCTGGAGACATCAAACGTCGGCTGGGCATCGTCCAAAGCGGTTGCCGAAGCGGTGCTGTCCCGTCGTCCCGGCGTCGTCGAGGTGGACGTCAACCCCGTCGCGCAGACTGCGAATGTCACCTACGACCCCGCCGTGACTTCTGTTGCCGAGCT